>JBBTBY010000041.1:0-6127 GCA_038043445.1 Spirochaetota bacterium | reverse complement strand
CGCTTTGTTGGTGAACGCCACCGCGCTCGTCCACCAGTTCACCGCCCAGACAAGAATGCCGGTCGCTTTGTTCTTCCAGGACATCCATCCCCAGATACGCATGTCGATGGCCGGGTGATCGATAAAGATACCTATGTAGGGCGCTTTCGGTCCCGTGCATACATACCACCAGAATTCCTCGCCCGCCGCGATACGCCCCGGCACAAGTTCATTGTAGCCGTTCACATGCGGGCACCATATGTCCACGGCACCCGCGAGGTCCGGCACGACCTCTTCGGTGAGAAGACGCCGTATCTTCGGCGCATGTTTCTTTAAAAGGCTCATGCCGTCAATGACGAATTGATAATCCTTCACGTCCGGCTCATCGAACCAGTACACATACGCCTTGGAAAGCCATCCCTTTGCCTCGAGATGGTCCTGTATCGTTCTGATATATTTCCCCCAAAGCGCATCATATTCCGGCGAGCCCTGTTTGTGTCCGCCGAACTCGCCTTCCTTGCGGCTGAAGAACGTACCGCTTCCCATGCCGGCTATCGTGAGACGGAACACGGAGAAACCGAGCGTATCGAGGTAGTAAGTTCCATCGGCATCGAAATCGGTGAAGTCGAGGGAAAGATCGACCGCTTTGCCCGATGCATCCTTCACGAATGTCGTCAATGGCTGACGAAGCGCGTTCTGCGGCGATATACGGTGTTCAGCAAAATCGCGGTAATAGCGGTCCATGACATCCTTGAGTTCGGACGCGTCGGAAAGATTATGATATTTCTTTATCGGCCCGCTCCACATCTCAAAGGCGCTCTTAAGCGAAGGTTCGAGCGGGAGACCGAAATTCCACACGGTGATCGTTATCGGCACCGAAACGCGTTCGCCGTCGGCGGTGAGGGTTATCGTGCCGGTATACTCGCCAGCCGCAGCATCAAAGGGTATATGCACGGTGACCCATATCGGGCTCTGCATGTCCTTCGGTACGGGGAATGCGCCGCGTATCTTTTCTATCGGATCGGGCCAATTGCCGATGACGCCGGTCGGATCGGACGGTACGCGCACGTCTACATAGCCCACACGCCCGAATGAAATGTTCGATGCGCCGATAATACCACCCGCGCGCGTGAGGTCGGACGCGGAAAGCGTTACGCGGGCGATGTCCTTTGAAGGACGGAGGCTTATCTGGAACGATTCATACTCGTTCTTCGCCGCGTTGATCTTCACCGCTCCCGCTGCTTTCGGCACAGGGCGTGTACGGCTTATCTTGTATGCGGCGCTGCTCCACCAAAGCCCAAGCGGTGCCGGCGCGGCAAGACGCTCGCCGAAATTAGCGAATGAAAGCGTATCGACGGTGAACGAAGAGGACACGCTGTACACGACACTTTTTGCATCGCGTATGGTGAGCGTTACCGGCATGATGCCCGGCTCGGTTATCGGCAGCGAGAACGGGATATCGACCATGCTCACGGCATCGGCCTTCACGGAAAAGCGCTTCGTGAACTGTTTCTCTCCCGCAGCGAACACCGCCGTGTAATCGCCGTCCGCGCTCGCGCGCGTTTTGAATTTCACGACAGGATCGGCATCGAGCGATCCGAGCGATATGAGCTTGACGGCAAGCGATGCTCCCTTGACCAGTATCGTTGCGAACTGTGTATCACCGACGGCATCGGGTATCGATGAGGCGAGCGGTGCGGTATATTCATAATTGTTGATCTGGAACGCACCGGGTTTTGACTCGCCGCCTGCCGTTTCCGATGATGATGCCATAAGCCGGATCGAGATCTCTTCCGCGGGGAAAAGCGATGAGGGCAGGGCGAATTCCTTCGAGCCGGACGCGCTCATTTCACCGACCGCCGTGTATGCTGTACCGTCCGTCGACGCCTCGATGATGAGAGCCCCTGCCGCATAATATCCGATGTTTATACGCACGGACGCTGACGCCTGCGCTATCTGACCGACACGGTGACGGTATATGATGAACGAACCGCCGCTCATCACCCATCGTGTCGAGTTAAAACCTGCCGTATGCGAAACAAGGCAGCGTGCATAATTCGCACCTTCGCCGGAATAGACCGGGGCGAATTTATACGTATTACCGCGGATGTATTCCGTCAGCCCCAGTTCCATGCCGTTCACGGTACGCTGCAGCGGCTCTACCTCGAACACATTGACATCATCGAACAGTACCGATCCTTTCACATGCCATTGACCGAAGCGGAGATAACTGTCAGCGGCATTATCGGGAAGCTTGAACGCATAACCATAGGTGCGCCAGAAACTGTCGAACGTATAGTCGCGGTTGAGCGTACTTGGTCCGCTTATCGCACAGCCGCCCGCGGCGTTCTGACTGCGCGCCTGGAAGGTGACGCGGTATATGCGCGAGGGTTTCAGGGAAAAGGAGTCGCATTTCCAATAGCTCGAATCGTCGCCGTTGCCGGTGACCTTGATCGACCGGTCGCCGGACGCCCCCTCGCGTTCCCATTCACCGGCACCGGATAATGACCAGTTGCTCGGGGCATCGGTACCGGTCTCAAATGAGTTGTTCGGTATGGTTATCGATTGCGGGAAGAGCGGGAGAACAAAGAGAGAGGCGATCAGTATCCTTCGCATGCATCGCTCCTGGGACTATCGTACGTTCGCTTCATTATACCGCACATACGACGATCTTGTCCATGTACTTTTGTCTTGTTCTTTTGCACACGCAGGCGGACTTGTGCTCCCGTTCCCCCGGGACTATAATGAAGGAATGAGCGTTCCCATGCTCGAAAAAGTCCTCGATACCACGCTCGCATTCGACTATGTCTGTGCAGGCATCGCTGCCGGGCCGCATGCGAACCCCGAGCGTGCGCTCCCCTGCGCGCTTGTGTTCCGCATACGCGACGGCGAGGCGGATATTCGCACTGACAGGGCGTGCCATGCCGCTTCCGGCGATGCGATGATAATCCCGCCGGGCACCATGCACACGCTGTCGGTCTCAGGCGCGCGCGTTACAAGCGAGTGGGTGCATGTGAACTATTCGCTTTTCGGCTCCATCGATCTTTTCACGCTGATCGATGCCCCGCTCAGTGTTGCCGGTGCTTCAGCGGCGGCTATCGGGCATGCGAATGAGCGGCTCGCGAAACTCGACGGAACGCCGTTCTCGCTTAAGGTATCGGCCGACCGCAAGGCTGCGGGTTTCGAACTGCTTTCCTCCGTGCTTGCCGTCTCACAGCTGAAAGAGAACGCCTTCGATCTCCTTGAGCGTGCGCGCCCCATAGCTGCAGTGCTCCAGTACATACGCGACAATGTCAGCGCACGGTTCGACCGCAATGACCTTGCATCGATGGCGGGGCTTTCACCCGCGCGATTCCACGATGTGTTCAGATCGGTCACCGGTACAGCGCCCATGGAGTATGTCGGGCGATACCGCATGCGTGCCGCGGAGGTCATGCTCATCGGTTCAGACAGGAGCATAGCCGAAATTGCCAAGGGCACCGGCTTCCGAGACCAGTTCTATTTCAGCCGCGCATTCAAACGGTCGGCGGGCGTATCCCCCTCGGAATTCCGGGAGATGAACCGGACGCATATGCATACGGTGCCGGTCTCATGAATCGTCGGACGGATACAAGTATTTTGCGTTCCCATACAAGCTTTGCCGGTCGTTCATTGCGATTGTTTAGGCATGGAGGACACCATGTCGAACACACAAGCCGTAGTCGAGAAGGAATGTCGTATCGATGAAGATGATACAGCAGTACAGGGAGATGCTATGTTCACGACAAGTCCCATGAACGGAAGAGAGCGTTTTATCAATGTCATGGAATACAAGCCCGTGGACCGTGTGCCGAACTATGAGGCCGGTGTCTGGGGGCAGACGATAGACCGCTGGGAGGCCGAAGGCCTGTCGCGGCTTGACGCGCATTGGGACTGGTTCACGGGCGACGAGCACTTCGGCATGGATGCGCGTGAATTCATTCCGGTGAATTTCGATATGCTCCCCGGCTTTGAATACAAGGTATTGGAACGCACCGAGCGCTATGAGATATTCCGCGACGGCAAAGGGATCACTCGCAAAGCGCTTCTTGAAGGCACCGTCGGCGGCACGCGTGCGTCTATGGACGAGTACATCGATTTTCCGGTGAAGAAGCCTGAGGATTTTCAAGCGCTCAAATACCGCTATGAGATGCATGCATCACGCTATCCGATACAATGGGAATCGATAATGCTTCCTCGCTGGAAGGAACGGAAACATCCGCTCATTCTCGGGCGAAACTGCCAGACCCTCGGATACTACTGGCGCGCGCGCGAATGGCTCGGTACCGAAAACCTCTGCTATGCCTGGTACGATCACCCCGAGATGATGCATGAAATGATGAAGTTCATCACCGACATAACGATGATGATAGCAAAGCCCATCCTCGCAAAGACCGATATCGATTATGTCATGATAAGCGAGGACCTCGCGATGAAAAGCGGTCCGCTCCTTTCACCGGACACGTACCGCGAATTCATTTTCCCCGAGATGAAGCGCCTTGTCGACTGGCTTAAGGGCAACGGCGTACGCTATGTCGCAGTAGACTCCGACGGCAACTGCGAAGACATCATT
Organism: Spirochaetota bacterium; assembly: GCA_038043445.1. Classification (NCBI taxonomy): domain Bacteria; kingdom Pseudomonadati; phylum Spirochaetota; species Spirochaetota bacterium. The sequence goes on along the minus strand of JBBTBY010000041.1, from coordinate 1,557 downwards.
CCGCTCTTCCTCGAAGCGGGTGTGGACGCGATATGGCCGCTCGAGCGAGCATCCGATATGGACCCCATCCGCATCAGAAAAGAATTCGGCAAGGGCATGCGCCTCTGGGGCGCTGTGGACAAACGCGAGCTGGCGAAGGATAAAAAAGCCATCGATGATCATCTGGCGACGATGCTCCCGCTCATAGACGAGGGTGGATTCTTTCCTACGGTGGACCACACGGTGCCGCCGGACGTATCGCTCGAGAACTTCCGCTACTATATGAAGCGAAAGATCGATATGCTTACGGGAAAATTCTGATACCGCTGTGATCCATGACGTGCATCATGGATCATTACGCAGCGCCGGTATCGATCATCCCCCGACGATGTCCATGGCGATATCGGCCCAGCGCGAGAGACGCGTGGGTTCATACTTTACGGTACTTATGTCCTTGAGTATGAGCTCAAGCGGGCAGCCGTTACGGGCAGAGACGTCAACGGTAGCCTGAAGGTGTTTTCGCACTTCGTCTTCATTGAATTCAGGCCAGGCGAGCAGCGCTGGGTTAGGTTTTCGTGAATACACGTAATCGCTTTTTATTTCCGCTGCGCTCATCTCTTCATCCGCCCACGGGCTTACCGATATCTTTCTCACGTTCGGTATTTTCTTTACCTGCTTCATCTTTCTGTCCAGCGGATCGCAGCAGCCGTAATAGACGAGACCGAAGCGCTCAAAAATGGGCATGCTCATCTCTATCTCGAATTCATCGAACATGTCCGGCGACACCGTTGTAAGCATCTGCGCGAGGCCGAACATCCAGATATCCTTTGCCACGGGCTTTTTCGGATCGAAGCCTTTTGATGGAAGCTCGTCGGTATACGCCCCCGTGCAGTGAATAAGCGACTGATGATGGCATAAAAGCCCCTGCTCCTCGAGCTGATCGAGCATGCTGAGATATCCGCGCACCATGCGTGAAAGCATTTCGCGTACGAACTCGGGCCGATCGACGATGGCATAGAGCGCCTGTTCCACGCTCATCCAGTGGCTGATGGGGTCCCAGAGCGAGAGATACGGATCGTAACCCTGTTCGAAGATACCAAGCGTACCGTTGAAAAGATCATGGGCGATGGAAAGCCTTCGCGCTGTTTCGGCAGTGTCATGTGTTATGACCGGCATCTGTATCTTTTCAAGGTCCTCATCCTTTTCGAACTGATTGGTGTACGCATGCCCCACGACGCTGTTCGTCGGGTCGCTGACGGCGACATGATCGACCGATCGTATGCCGAAGCCCGTATTGTGCACGGCCTTCTGTACACGTATGAACGGCTCCACGACCATATCCACAGGAAAATGTTCCCATTGATAGAGCGTCCGGCGTAGCTTCTCCTCATACCCGCGGCATTCCTTGTCCTCGCACTGAAGCGTGAGCTCGTCGCCGATGTTCATCTCGTTCCAGCACACCTGGTCTATCATCACCATCGGGCGCGACGGCTTTTTTGCGTTCAATCGCCGCCAGAGTTCCCGCTTCTTTTCCTGCAGGGGAAGCGCAGCGATCGTTGCTGTCTTCGCCGCCAATGT
>JBBTBY010000040.1:5964-19118 GCA_038043445.1 Spirochaetota bacterium | reverse complement strand
GCTTCATTGGATATCTCCCGGCCATAGTATGGGAAAGACGCTCTATCGTCAAGGACCGGATAGATGATACTCCCCGGCCGCGCCGGAATCGAGGATTATCGTTCAGGGAAGATGGATTATCGTACCGCCCACCCATTGTATTTTCTGCAGGCTCGAATAAAATGTTTTACCTATTACAAGCCATCCGGTTTAGTATCCTGTCAGGAGATACCATTGTCGGCCATCGGAGTGTTCGATTCAGGTGTAGGCGGCCTTACTGTCGCAGAGGCCATACAGGCGGCGCTTCCCGCCGAGGACATCGTCTATATCGGCGATACCGCCCGCGTGCCGTACGGCAACAAATCGAAGAAGAGCATCATCGAATTTTCCTTCCAGAACGTCAAATTCCTGCTCGATAAAGGCGTCAAGATAATAGTAGTAGCATGTAACACCGCATCAGCGGCAGCGTTACCTGCGCTCGTCGAGCGTTTTTCCGTACCCATCATCGGCGTCATCGATGCCGGCGTCCGCAAGGCGCTCTCCCTCGGGGTGAAGCGCATCGGCGTCATCGGCACCTATCGTACGGTCATGAGCGGTGCCTACGAGACCGCGCTTACCCGCAGCAATGCGGTGACCGTGGTGCAGAAGCCATGCCCCCTCTTTGTCCCCATCATCGAGGAGAATTTCCAGAACCATCCCGCCGCCCGCCTTGTGATACAGGAATATCTTGACACCATGGCGTCGTCCATCGACGCGCTCATTCTCGGCTGCACACATTACCCGCTCATTAAAAGCGAGATCGCCCGCATCTATCCGTCGCTCACGCTCGTGGACAGCGCGACCGCCGTTGCCGAGGACGTCGACGCGCTCCTCTCTGCGCGATCGCTTCGCGCAAATGATCGCCCGGGGAAAAGCGCAAGCCATCGCTACTATGTCACCGACCTGTCAGAGAATTTCGTCGATATAGCACGCCGCATTCTCGGCACCGACACGACCATCGAGGAGATATCGTTATGAGCATCACCCGTATCGCAGCCATCGCCATTGCCGTATGCGCCATGGCATCAGCCGAGGTCATCGACCGCGTGCTCGCCGTCGTCAATGACGATGCGATAACGCTTGCGGAGTTCAAGAGCCGCCGCGATTTCATCCGCATGCAGATGCAGTCGTCCGGGAGAAGCGCGAACGACAACGCCGTTCTTGACGAGATGATACGCGACACCGTCCTCCGCCAGCAGGCAAAAAAGCACAGTGTCTCCGTGAGCGAAAGCGAGATCGATGCGCGCGTCAACGACATCATGAAGCAGAACCGCATACAGACGAAAGATATCTTCGAGCAGATGCTCAAGATGCAGACCGGCACGACCATGCGCGATTACCGCGAGCAGATGCGCTCGCAGCTCCTCGTACAGAACCTCTTCAGCATGGTGCTCACCGTGCGCGAACCCTCCGACGAGGAAGCGGAGGAATATTTCCGCGATCATAAGGAGGAGACCACGAACGGCATCTTCGCCCCGCGCACCGAGGTGCGTCTCGCCTGGATACAGATAGCCGTGCCCGTGAACGCGGAGTTCCGCGAAAAATCGCAGAAGAACGCGGTCGCGAACGAAGCACGGGCGGCAGCGGCAGCCGGCAAGGATATGAACCAGCTCGCACGGAAATACTCCGACGACACCGCGACAAAAATGAAGGGCGGTGAGCTCGGGACGTTCTCATCGGATAATGCCGTCGCATCGCCGGCGGCCATGTTCACGCTCGAGCAGGTCAGGAACGGGAAGGGCGTCGGCTGGGTGAGCGATATCCAGGAGGACAGGAACGGCTTCTGGTTCGTCAAGGTCCTCGAGGTAAAGCGCGGCGGAGCGCCCACTTTCCGCGATGTCAAAGCGAAGATAAAGAACGCGCTCTATTACAGCAAAGCGCAGAAAGAATTCGAAACATGGCTCGATCGCCAGGTCAAACGGGCGGCGGTCAAGAGAATGCTCTGACCGTGTTCACCGGCATCATCGAATGCGTCGGCCATGTGCGCTCGATAGAGCGGCGCGCCGGGGCAACATTCACCATAGAGGCGCCCATCGCATCCGCGCTTAAGGACGGCGACAGTGTCAGTATCAGCGGCGTATGCCAGACCGTATCGAAGACATCGCACGACGCCTTCTCGTTCTTCTCTACCGAGGCGACGCTGTCCCTGACCACGCTCAAGCATCTTACGCAGGGCTCAACGGTGAACCTCGAACGCGCCATGCGGGCGGATGGACGCTTCGACGGCCACTTCGTGACCGGTCATGTGGACGGTACAACATCGGTATTGACCATAGTATCGCGCCCCGATGCGAAGCATATCACCTTCGCGCTCCCCGCGGAATGGGCACGATATGTGGTACGGAAGGGGGCCATCGCGGTCAACGGCATCTCGCTCACCGTCTACGAGCGGACGAGCTCCTCGTTCACCATTGTCCTCATACCCTTTACCAGTGAGAACACCACCATGCCCGAACTCTCCGTCGGGGATACGGTCAATATCGAGCTCGATATGCTCGCAAAATACGTGGAAAGCCTCTTTTCCTCGAAGAAAGGCGGGAAAGACGACTATCTCAGACAGCTTCTTGCCGATGAAGGCTAAATAATAACGCTGCCGATGACGAAAATAATACCAATGAAGAAAGTCATAATTCTAGCCATAACCGTCAGCGCGTTCATTACCGCGCAGAATGTCATTACCGATGATACACGCCGCTCGACGAAGAAAACACCGCCGGTAACACCGCGCTCGTTCAACGACGACTTTTTCCAGTTCTTCGATTCCCCGGCACCGGCAAAAACACCGCTCACGAACACGAAAAGAACACAGATAGTCCAAACGGCGACCACCGCAACGGCTGCACCGGCATCGGTGGTCAGGACAAATATCGTGTACATAACCAATTTCATCACCAACAATGTCCTGCGCACGAACGTCGTCACCTATTCGACGGCCCTCAACGCCAATCCGCCGACCGCCGTAGAGCGCATGCCGCCGGTCACCGTAAAGCCCGAGACGAACAGCGTCAAACCGCCCCTCGATGTGTTAGCGACCCTGCCGTCGAACCTTCCACTCTCGGCGGTTTCGACATCGCGCACGAAGGAGATCCTTATTAAAGGTGAGGATTATGTGATGACGAACATCATCGTCGTCAGGACGAACCTCAGCGAATTGATACTCAATCCGTCCGACATCTTCTTCCGCGCGGTCGACGGGACCAATTTCGATATCTTCATTAAACGAAAGAACGAATATATAAACTCGGTACTGCTCTTGAACGAAGTTTCGGTCGACAATCCTGATAATTACGCCCTCAGGGCGACGAACTACAACAAGATAAACGGCGAGGAATGGCGCTACCTCGACGGAAAATGGCTCTCGAAGTCCAACGATATGTACTACCTCATCGATTCGAGCGTGGATAATCTGGAGACCGTCGGGTCGGTGTTCCGCATCCGCGTGCCGCAATACTGCGTGTACGGCTACGACAGGGACATCGCCGGTATCGCAAAAATGGAAAAAGGCCGGGAGCTCGTGGTGCGCACGTTCTCGAAGAAATACGGCGACTATACCGGCTCGTTCCAGGACAATCTCGTCAACATCCCGCCGAACATGATCGGCGATGAAGTACCGATGTTCACCTACGAAGGGAAGACCACGTACAGCGGCCTCATGGGACTTACGCTCTACTATCAGGATTTCAGCACCGATCGCGTGAACTTCATGATAATGGACAGCCTGTCGAAATCGCTCGAGTATGAACCGCTCACCGTCTATCGCGACGATACCGTACGCGACAGATCAGCCGTACTTCTCGAAGCGCGCGTCGACCGCACGAGCGGCAAGCGGATGTACAAGGTACGCGTCTATATCAACACGAAGACAGAACGCGTCATCAAGATAAATGTGTTCACGGACAAGGGAGAGAGCTTCACGCGCCCCATCGTCTACCGCATCGTCACGCAGGCAAAACCGGAATAGGTTACGCCTGCGGCGCGTCGCACCGCGGCATTCGTGCACTTATGCCATACCGTTACGGCAAAGCCGCCTGTCTGCACCGTTGCGCACGCTGACTCACTCCAACGGGGATCCACGATGGCGCGGAGGAATAACATCTATCCACGCCTTTTTTCCATGTATACATTCGGTCTCCCTTGAGCTCACTCACCCCATCCCCCAGCCCCTTCCCCTCTCTCACGGGGAAGTGAGAGAGGGGAAGGGGCGCGGAAGGAAAATATATCGTATCGTGTTCTGCACAGTAATTTTGATCCCGCTAACATTTTGTTCAAATAATTACTCCCACAACATTTTTCTGTACTACTTTATCTGCCTGCAAGCGCTGTGTTCGTACATTTGACTCTCTTACCATCATGATACATCCTTGATCTTCTCTTTCCTCTCCCCCCCTCTTACCCGCTCACTGATAAGTATACCAAATCTCTGGCAGCAATCGTCATGCAGAAGGATGGTTCATTCAGTCCTGCTGCAAATGCATGACTATATACACCATGAAAATTCATTGGAAGTAGTTGTGATCTCCCCCTCTCTCACTTCCCCGTGAGAGAGGGGGAGCCCTGAGGGGGTGAGTGTTCCCGCGCCTACTCCGCCGGCGGCTTCACCGCGGCGACATCGTCCATGCAGTATGCGGTTATCGCCTGCGGATGTTTCAGTATGATGTAGTTCTCCGATGCCTCGAGGTACTCTCCCTCGACCGTGCCGGGCATACCGTCGGGATAGGTCTTCGTTAATTCGAGGACGACACGCGTATTGTTACGGGCCTTCATGCCCGTCATCACCTTGATGAATTTCTCAAAGGTCATGATATCCCTCCACTCGAAGTAGCGCTTCATGCCGGACATGAAACCGTCATTGATCTCATCGTTCCGGCTTTCAAGATGTTTTCGTATGAGGAGCTTGCGCCGCACCTCGAGGAATGCACTTTCCATAGGCTCAGTATACGAAGGATTGCAGCAAAAGGCAATACAGCGGGCACGCGACGCTTACAGTCCTATCGACTTCATGAGCGCTTCGGTATCGATGTACTTATCGAACACGTCCTTGATGATCTCGATCTTCGCGCCGTCGCTCGGCTGCGTCTTCACCGTCAGGGAATACACCTGGGAAGCCACCGTATACGTATCCGACTTGGTGATGAGCACCGGGATGTTCGTTTTCTTGAGGAGCGAAATGATGCTCTGATGCGGCATGAAACCGCCCGTAAGCAGTATGCCCGCCACATGCATGTCATCTTCCTGGCCCATGAGATGCGAACTCATGGCGACGAGGATGTTGTCGTTGCGGTCGCCCGGGGTTATCACGAGCGATCGATTGGCGAGATACGCTATCGTGTTCTGCGGCTCCATGGCGGCGATGACGATGGTCTCGACATAATCGTTCATATGCTCGCCGTTGCAGAGCACTTCCGCCTTCGTCTTTTCCTTGATGTTGGCCAGATGCGGATAGGTCAGGAACGTCCGATACGGGATGAACCCGAGCGGTGCGAACCCCTTGTGCCGAAGGTCGTCGGACACGATCTCTTTTATCTTATCGTATTTGTCTTCGTGCACTTTATTGACGATGACGCCGAGCGTCTTCATCCCTTCATTCTCGAGCAGCGCCGCATTGAGCACGATCTCATCGATAGCGCTGCCGATGCCGCCCTCGGAGACGATTATGGGGCGGGCATTGAGCATTTTTGCGACTGTGGCATTTGAAAGATTGAATATCGATCCGACGCCGGAATGCCCCGTACCCTCGACGATGACGACATCCTTGTCCTTCGAGACTCGGGCGAACGCCTTTTCGATATCGTCGGTGAGATGCGCATACTTCTCGCGGTTCTGTATGTAATCGGTGGTGAACCCGCGCGGGATGGCGACCGGGCTCATCGATTTGAGATCGTCCGTAAGCCCGAAAATGTCGCGCATGAACACCGAATCGTCGTCGACCATGACATCGTCAACCGTGATATACTTCTGGCCGACCGGCTTGATGAAACCCGTCCTGAAACCCCGCTTCTTGAAGAAGTTCAAGATCCCCACGCTCGCCGTCGTCTTCCCGACGTTCTGCCCCGTCGCTGCGATGAATATCGGTACCATGGACGCTCCGATCTATGTCGTTTCCTTCTGGATGAACGCGGTGCTGATGCCGATGTTCTTCGGCTCCGGCGTGCCCCGCATGTGCGCGATGATATTGTCAACGGCGGCACGGGCGAATTCGTTTATATCGAACCCGACGGTGCTTATCCGCGGCGTATAATATTCGGAGATATCGGTATTATGGAAGCCGACCACGGCGATATCATCCGGCACCTTCTTGCCCCGATCGATGAGCGCGCGTATCGCCCCGGCGGCGGTGTAATCCGAGCTGCATATCACCGCGTCCAGCTGCATGCCGCTGTCGCAGATGCGCTTCATGGCCTCATAGCCGCTCTCGCAGGTGTCCTCCACCAGATACAGCGGCTTCTGATCGAATTCGATGCCGTTCGCCTTGAGCGCGAATTCGAACGCCTTGCGACGCTCGATGCCCTCATACACATCCTTCAATGCGAGCTGCACGATGCGCTTCTTCTGCCTGCTTACGACGAGATGATCGACCGCCTCGCATATGCCTTTCCTGAAATCGAGGAGGATATGGCTTACCGGATAGTCCGGCACAAAACGGCCGATGACCACGAGCGGCACGGGCCGCCGCATCGCTTCGCCGATGAAGGAATAATCCCCCGGTATCGGCAATACGATGATGCCGCCGACCCTCCGATTGATGAATTCCTTGATGAGCGTTTCCTCGAGAACGACGCTGTTGTTCGCGTTGAACGTCAGCACATCCATCTTACGACGCAGTATCTCGGCATTGATCGCACTGAAGAACAAATGGTTCACTTTTGAATTATCGGGGAGCAAGAGCCCTATCGTATCGCTTAAGCCCCGGGCAAGTGTTTTTGCGTTCTCATTGGGCGAGTAATTGAGCTTTCGGGCGCTCGCGAGCACACGACGCTTCGTCGCCTCGGTAACGTTGGGATTTGAATTCAACGCCCGTGACACGGTCGCTACGGAAAGCCCGGTATCGCGCGCGATATCGATTATCGTGTTCTGTTTTGTCGTATTGTCCATGCCCGTCACCCGTATCATTCTACGCTGAGGTGCATAAAAAGCAAGCCGGTACAGGCCAAAATCATCGCATAAGGATAAAGAGAACCACGGAGAAAAGGCCGAGAAAGAGTAGAAGGGCAATTGAACATTTTGACCCGAAAGATGAAGCATGCCGCGCATTATCCTCCATGTCTTTTTATTGCATTCTCTTGTGTTCTCAGTGCCCTCAGTGGTTTTCTTTTCTTACGTGATAATTCGGTGAGTGAATGACCGCTCCCAAAGGCATCGGATATACAGCGCTTCGGTGCGCTAAAAAGTATGCCTCATTCTGTCGATAATGTCAGTGCAGGTAATAGTATTATGAAAACCAAGACACATTATCAGGTATTGAACGTACGGGCAACGGCAAGCCAGAGCGAGATACGCTCCGCGTTCCAGCGGCTGGCGCTGACGCATCACCCCGACGTATCGAAACACCCCAACGCCGTCGATATATTCCGCGACGTGCTCGAAGCGTACAATACGCTCTCACGGGAACATACGCGTTTCGCCTACGATATCGCCCTTGACAGGATACCGTCATATTCGTTCGAGAACGCCCATACCAGACGCGACGGCATCGGCAACAAGCTTAAGACGATGTTCTCGTTCATGAAATAACGACCCCTACTTCACGAGCACTTTCCCCTCTATTGCCGAAAGCGGCTGGGGTCCGAAATCCCTGCTGTCATAGCTGTAATCGCGATTATCCCCAAGGAGATAATAGTGCCCGTACGGGACGACGAAGGCGGCTATCTCATCCCGCTGGCTCACCGAAGCGGGCAATATGCGTGCATCGGTGGTAAGCGTCGGCCATGTCTCCTTTAGAAGAACATCGTTCACATACACCCGCTTGAACCGTATCGATACCTTGTCCGTCGGGAGCGCCACCACGCGCTTGATGACAGCGTGCTTCGGGGCAAGGTCAACTCTCCCGAACGTGAACGCGTAGACCGGGAATGCCAGGAGCCGGACGAGCGCATGCGGCACAGGTTTTTGCGGATCATTGACGAGGACCACATCGCCTGTTTTCGGCTTTCCGAACGGTATCGTCAGCCCCGTTTCGCGCGACTGGATGAACGGCAGGCGTATGCCGTACGCCAACTTGAGCGTAAAAACCATATCGCCTTTCTTCAGTGCAGGCCGCATGGTATCGGATACCGCCCGTGACGGCTGTATCACGAACTCGGAAAGGCCGCCTGCCGCGAGGAATCCCATCGATACGCCGATGACAGCCCGGCGTATGAGGGCGAACATATCGCGCCGCGGTTTTCGCACATAGAATTCAGTTCCCATTGTTATTCCCGTCCTCAGTTCTCAAGTGCATACAGTATGACATTCACTCCCATACGCAGCCCCTCAAGGCGTTTCGCCTCTGCATCCTTGTGCACCTCGGGGTCGGCCCATCCATCCGCGATATCGGCATCGTACGCGTAGAACACGACAAGCCTCCCGCGGAGAAAGAGGCCGTATCCTTTCGGGGCGCCGCCCTCATGCACGTGTATCTTCGGCAGCCCCGCGGGAAAATCATAGCGCACGTGATATATCCTGTGGCTCCGCGGCAGTTCAACAAGATCCGATTCGGGTATGATACGTTTCATCTCCCGGCGGAACGATGCGTCCATGCCGTAGTCGTCGTTGGCGAAGATGAAACCGCCCGCCTCGATATATCTTCTGAGCGCGCGCACCTCATCCTTGGTAAAGGAGATATTCCCGTGTCCGTTCATGAACACCAGGGGGTGCATGTACAGCCCCGGATCGAGCGGCGCTGCGATGACAGGATCGTTCGCAGGGACGATAGCCGCCGATCGCGACAACAGCTGCATGAGATTCCTGACGCCGACCGTCCCTTCGTACCAGTCGCCGCCGCCGCCGTATTTGAGCACAGCGAACGTAAAGTCACTGCCCGGCTGTGCTGCAAGTAATGCGGAAACAGCGGCACCTATCACTATATACCGCAATGAACATCCGACCAGGCTCACGCGAAGCCGCGAAGCCGCGAAGAAGTGTGTCTTCACGATATTCTCATCCTTTGCGTCTTTGCGCGATCTCTCTCTTCATGCTGACGGTGATTATACATCAATCACGGATTTTGTGAACATACATGCCCCGTCTTGCCGTTGACAAAATATGCCCGGTACTTATAATCCGACCATGGGCTCATTGATCGTCACCGGTACCGGAACGAATGTCGGAAAGACCCATGTGTCCGCCATACTCGTTTCTCTCTTTGCACAGGCCGGCAAACGGACCGCATATTACAAGCCGTACCAGAGCGGCGTATACCATGACGGGAAACGACACGTCATACCCGATGTGGACTTCATCAAGCGCCATTCACCGCTCTCCGCCTCGGACATCCACGTGACCTACGCACTTACCCCGCCCCTCTCACCGTTCCATGCCGCACAAGCAATGGGCGTCGCGGTCACTTCGACCGAGGTCGCGCGCACGGCAGCATCCCTGTCGACGGCATATGATTCCCTCGTCATCGAGGGTGCCGGGGGACTGTACACCCCCATACTGAGCAACTATTTCTTCATCGATCTGTTCAAGGAGCTCGCCATGCCCGTCGTGCTCGTCGCCGACGCATCGCTCGGCGCCATCAACAGTACGCTCTTAAGCTGCGAAGCGCTCTGTCATCACGGGATAAAGATCGCCCTTGTCGTATTGAACCGCACCCGCACCGATGACGACGGCTCCGAATCGCACGCATGCTCATTCCTGAGCGATCAGATTAAGCCCACACCGGTATTCCTCCTCCCGCATATGAGCGGGCGTCTGCCGATACGCGAGCAGCTCTCCTCGCTCGACTGCTCTCTCATGGTATCGCTCGCATGAAACGCGCAGCACTCCTCATGCTCTCTATCGTGCTCATGTCATGCAAGACCGGCGAGAACGCAAAAGCGCTCGTCATCCCGCGCAACGAGAAAACGGCGCCCTCGACGAGCGTTAACCGTTTCATCCCCATCGATATCACCAATGTCTACATAGCGACGTTCGCCAATGAAACACCGTTAAGCCGCCTCGAGGACACGCTCCTCGACGATATGCGGCGCATACTCCCGGAAGCGAACGGACTTGTGCTCGCCGCAGCACCGCGCACGGCCGATCTCATCGTGAGCGGCATGCTTTCCTATCATTCCGTCAAAACGATATCGGAATCGCGGGCACGGGAGGCGGACCGTGTCCGTGAGTACCTCGCCGTCAATTTCTCGCTCTATCACCGAAAGACCGCGCAGAACCTCATCACGAACCGCGTCGTCTACTGCGTGTATTACAACCGCCTCACTCCGCCGGTGCGCACCCGGGAAGAGCTCTATGCCGACTTCTCATCGAACATCACGCTGCTCCTGAACGAATATGTCCGGTATGGGTTCCAGCGGACACAGTACGATTTCGGCGACACCCGGGCAGTACGCATGGGGGATGCGGGCATGCTCTATCGGCTCTCGACGGTATCGAACACCAATGCGAGTGAGCGATGAAGCCCGACATCATACGCACTGAGCGTGATTACAACATGCTCATGAACGAATTCCCGCGAATGAAGCTTTCCGGCATCATCGTGCTCACCGGCAGCGAAACGCTCTTCAAGAAGAAGTTCATCCACGCGGTCGAAACACGTATATTCCCGGAAGATGCGGGCAGGGATTTCAATCACACCGTCATCTACGGCGAGGACGCCGAGCCCATCGCCGACGTCTGCAACACCGCGCCTATGGGACACCCCATGCGCCTGGTGGTCATCCACGGGTATGAACAGGGCAACACGGATGGTGTCATCGAATATGCCTCGCACCCGTCATCAGCAACGCTCCTCATACTCGATACCGATAAGAAGCTCGCCGATGACGTTCTCCACAAGGAAGGTCTCGCCGACATACGCTTCATCGATTTCCCCGAACCGGACGAACGCGATATACGGGAGTGGACGGTGCAGTACTGCCGCGCGCGCGGGAAAATGATAAGCAAGGACGCCGTCAATTACCTGGTCGACAATATGCGCCTCGGGTATCACGACATGGAGCAGGAACTCGTCAAGATAATCGACTTCCATGCGGACAAGGAGCTCATCGACATCGGCGGCGTCAAGGACTTCACGCATACGACGAAAATGGACGTCGGCTTCGAATTCGCCGAGGCGCTCCTCGCAAAGGATGCACGGAAGGCATACACCCTCCTCCGCCGCACCGACCGTTCGCTCCCCGAACTCGCCGGGCTCGTCTTTTACAAATTCCTCAACCTCCACTACATCGTCCTCTACGGGAAAGCATCGACGCAGGAGATAGCGAAAGCGGCCAAGGTGAACCCCTGGGCGCTCGAACAGGACAGGAAATACGCCGCGACTATGACGCTCTCGCGGAGCGCATGGCTTCTCGCCGAGATACAGGAATTGAACCGCGTCCTCGTGAGCACACCGAAGAATATTCAGCGGGCGTATTTCGATACATTCATCTTTTCCGTCACCAGGGCTTCGTAATTTCGCCCTTCTTCATATTCTCATCTTCCTCTGTGCCCTCAGTGGTTTCTCCCTTCTCCCGGATTTCCGTGTTGCGCGTTTTTGACAAGATAGAACACAGGTGATATACTCCTCGAAACAGGAGAAACTATGCCGCACGAAAGAACGTTTTCCATCATCAAGCCCGACGCCGTCGGCAGGAATATCATCGGTCCTGTCATCGGGCAGTTCGAGCGCGGCGGACTGTCGGTAGCCGCAGCGAAGATGATACGGCTCGACACTGCGAAGGCCGAAGGCTTCTATGCCGAACACAAGGGAAAGGAATTCTATGACCCGCTCATCGTATTCATGACGAGCGGTCCGTGCATTGTCCTTGTCCTTGAGGGCGAGGATGCTGTCCAGAAAAGCCGTGCGATAATGGGGAAAACGAATTTCGCCGAGGCGGGACCGGACACGATACGCCGGCGTTTCGGCACGAGCATCCGGTATAATGCCGTTCATGGGTCGGACTCTCCCGCAAGCGCTGCGCGCGAAATAACATACTTCTTCGCACCCGGCGAGATCTTTTCACGCGCATGACCGCAACAACGGCATGCGAGATCGAGCTTAAGGCGCACGTACGCGACGTCGAACGGGTACGCGCGTTCCTCAAAGCACACGCGGTATTCAGGAAAAAATACTTCAAACGCGACCGCTATTTCTTCCATCCGCCGGATGAATCGATGGATTCGCTCCTGCGCCTGCGCAATGCGAACGGCTCGCATGTGTTCACTTCGAAAAAACGTCATATGGAACGCAGCGTGGAGATAAACGAAGAGACGGAGATGTCCGTCCGGAAGAACGATGCGCGCAAGATCGTGCGCTTCATCACGGGCGTTCTCGGATACCGGGACTATGTCATCAAGGAGAAGAAAGGGCGCGCGTACTCATACCGCGGTGTCCGTATCGAGCTGTCCGAGGTCAGTCCGCTCGGCCATTTCGTCGAGATCGAGATACTCGACGGCACATCGTCGGCGGAGGAACAGATAGCGCTCCTCCATTCCATACTCGCCGACCTCGGCATACCGGAAAGCGATATCGAAACAACACCCTATGTCGCACTCCTCCGCACGCCGCAGTAACAGCGCTGCGATACGCCGGTTCAGGACAACCGTCTATCGATATTTCCTTGCACACAAGCGCGATCTCCCCTGGCGGCACACGCACGACCCCTACCGTATCCTCGTCTCGGAGATAATGCTCCAGCAGACGCAGATACCCCGCGTCATCGAGAAATACGGGCAATTCATCCATCGCTTCGGGACGATACGTTCGCTTGCCAAGGCGCCGCTCTCCACATGTCTCACGGCCTGGCAGGGGCTCGGGTACAATCGCCGCGCCGTTTTTCTTCATCGGCTTGCAAAGGAGGTCGTTCGCGCGCATAGCGGAGAGATCCCCCGCTCTGTCGAAGCGCTCGAGACGCTCCCGGGCATCGGCCATTACACGGCGCGTGCGGTCTGTGCATTCGCTTTCAATATACCGTCCGTGTTCATTGAAACGAACATCCGGAGCGTGTTCATCCATC
>JBBTBY010000040.1:0-5954 GCA_038043445.1 Spirochaetota bacterium | reverse complement strand
AACGGAAAAGCGAACGTACGCGACGATGCGTTGCTGCCGCTCATCGAGGCCTCGCTCGACACGAAGGACCCGCGCTCATGGTATTCAGCGCTCATGGATTATGGCACACATCTGAAGAAGCTCCACGGCAACCCATCGCGGAAAAGCGCACATCACACGCGTCAAAGCGCATTTGCAGGCTCGGACAGACAGATACGCGGTGCGATAGTGCGGGAGATGATCAGGACAAAACGTGCCGTAAAAAAGGACCTCTACCGCATATGTCCCGATCACGAACGCCTCAGGCGTATCATAACGTCGCTCGTCAATGACGGGATGCTATCGGAACGCGACGGTGTGCTCCGTATACGATAGCCCCGAACTTACTGTGCCTTTTCCTGAACGGCGAACGCCTCGATGACATCGCCCTGCTTGATATCGTTGAAATTCTCTATGGAAAGGCCGCATTCAAAATTCTGTACGACCTCGCGGACGTCCTCTTTGAAGCGTTTCAGCGATGCGATCTTTCCCTTATATACAAGCACATTATCGCGCATGATGCGCACACCGTTCGTACGCTCGATCTTGCCGCTCGTCACATAGCAGCCGGCGATGGTGCCGATCTTCGATATCTTGAACACTTCGCGTACTTCCACGGTGCCGACATCGACATCCTGATATTCCTTCGCGATGGACCCTTTCATGGCCGCTTCTATGAACTCAATAGCCTCGTAGATGATGTCGAATCGCTTGATCTCTATGCCCGACTTCTCGGCGAGCGATTTTATCCTGTTCTCAGGACGCACACGGTAGGCGATGATCATCGCCTTTGATGTCTCCGCAAGACGAACATCGGATTCGCTTATCGCCCCCGCGCCGCTGTGCACGGCAACGAAGTGCAGCTTGTCGTTCGAGAGCTTGCCGAGCGCTTCCTTCAACGCTTCCGCCGAGCCCTGCACATCCGCCTTGATAATGACCTTGAATTCCTCGACCTGTCCTTCCTTTATCTGATCGAAGAGATTATCCAGCGTGACCTTGACGACGGTCTTCGCCGCTTCCGCCTGCCGCACATGTTTTCTGCTCTCGGCGATGGTGCGCAGGTCCTGTTCGCCGGTGAGCACATGAAAACTGTCGCCCGCTTCCGGCGTATCCTCGAAACCGAGCACTTCAACCGGTGTCGACGGCAGCGCCACGTCCAGTTTCTCGCCGCGCTCGTTGAACATGGCACGCACACGCCCGCCATGCATGCCGGCTATGAAATAGTCGCCGACATGGAGCGTTCCGTTCTGCACGAGCACGGTACCGACCGGCCCGCGACCGACATGGAGCGATGCCTCGAGCACGGTGCCGACGGCCTCGCGCTTGGGGTTCGCCTTGAGTTCCATCACTTCCGACTGGAGTATTATCATTTCCAGCAATTTCTCGATGCCCTCTCCGGTATGTGCGGAGACAAAGGCGAATAAGGTCTGCCCGCCCCAGTCCTCGGCGATGAGCTCATGCTCCGAGAGCTGGCGCTTGACCTTCTCAATGTCCGCATCGGGGAGGTCTATCTTATTGACGGCAACGATGATTGTCACCTTCGCCGATTTCGCATGATTGATGGCTTCAATCGTCTGCGGCATGACGCCGTCATTCGCAGCGACGACAAGGACGACGATGTCGGTCACCTTCGCGCCGCGTGCACGCATCATGGTGAATGCGGCGTGGCCGGGCGTATCGATGAACGCTATTTCGCCGTTCTTCGCACGCACCTTATAGGCGCCGATATGCTGCGTGATGCCGCCCGATTCCCCGGCGACGACGTTGGTGCTCCGTATCTTATCAAGGAGTGATGTCTTCCCATGGTCGACATGGCCCATGATGGTGACGATGGGCGACCGCGGGACCAGGTCCTTGGGATCATCCGCAATGATGGATATCGTCGCATCGTCGTGCACCGAAACGACCTTGACCTTGCAGCCGTACTCATCCGCGAGTATCGTTGCGGAATCCTTGTCGATGATATCGTTGACGCGCACTACCGTGCCCATGGAGAAGAATTTCGCCACGATATCGGCCGCGCGGAGGTTCATTTTCTTCGCAAGGTCGCCGACGCTTATCGTCTCAAGTATCTCTACCTCTTTGGGTACCGACGTCAGACGCGACTCCTGCTGACGCTTCTTCTGCGCTATCTTATCAAGGACGCGCTGTTCCTGTATGGCCTTCTCCCGTGCCTTGAAATCGAACCCTTGTTTGCGTTTGTCGAATTCTTTCTTCCTGAAACTGCCGGCAGGACGTGCCGGACGTGCTCCGCCGGCTGCCGCCGCAGAAGCACGCGCTTTCGCAAGATCCTCTTTCTTGATTATTATCTTTCCGCCGCCGCCAGGTCCGCGATATCCCCCGCCGCCACCGGGGCCGCGATAGCCGCCCGTTCCACCCGTGCCGGGACCACGATAGCCCCCGCCGCCGGTACCAGGACCGCGATAGCCCCCTGTTCCGCCCGTGCCGGGACCGCGATAGCCCGTACTCCCGCCGCGATTATCGGAAGTGCCGCCCGGAGCCGGACGAAATGCGGGACGTTCGGGCTGCGGTGCGCTCGCCGGAGCCGGTGTCGCGGGGGTCGCTTTCTCACTGTCAGCCTCCCCTTCCTGCTTCCCGACGATAAAAACTTTTTTCTTCTTGACGACGACCTTTTTCTTCGCAATGTTCGAATGCGATTCTTCCGGCTTTACTTCAACGGACTCTTTCTTTATCTTTATGATCTTCGGCGGCACACGTCCGCTTTCCGTTTTCGGCTTTTCCCCGTGATTTTTTTCGCTACCGGTCATGCGTTCTCCCGCCTCGTGTACGCTATACTACACTATTCGAAGCTAATTTCAATCCCGCAATTCGAACATTTCGTCACGTTCTGAGCGACTTCGTGCCCGCAGTTGGGACATTCGTAGATCTCTATCTCTTCAACGACACCCTCTTCTATGCGTGCTGCATCGCGCGCCGCGTCCTCGTCCTCAACCACCTCGACGCTTTCCTTGAGCACGGCGACAATGCGCTCGACGGTCTCTTTCGGGAGGTTCGTCTTCTTCGCCATATCGTCCGGCGTAAGATGGTAGAGCGTTTCAATGGAGTCGATGCCCGCGCGCAGGAGCGCCTGTATCGTATCTTCCTCGAGGCCTTCAAGCGAATAGAGATTCGAGCGCTCATCGCCGAACGACGCCGCCTCGTCACCCTCGGCATCGCCGCCGGAGAATATCTGGTTCGCGGAGATGAGCCCTTCGACGACCTCGGGATTCGTCTTGATATCCGTTTCGGTCTTTATGTCGATCTGATAACCCGTGAGCTCCGAGGTCATGCGTATATTGAAGCCGCCCTTGCCGATGGCGAGCGAAAGCATATCGTCCGGGACGATTATCAACGCCTTGCCGTTCTGCGGATCGGTTATCACCACACGTGTGGCCTTCGCCGGCTGTATCGCGTTGGATATGAACTCGCGGATATCCTTCGTCCATTTGATGATGTCTATCTTCTCGCCCTCGATCTCCTTGATGATGGCCTGGATGCGCACGCCCTTCTGCCCGACACAGGCGCCGACCGGATCGACCTCGGACTTATTGGAGAACACCGCTATCTTCGTCTTTACGCCCGGCTGCCGGACTATGCCGCGTATCTCGACGATATTCTCGGACACTTCCGGTATCTCAAGTTCGAACAGCTTCTTAATGAAGTCGGGTTTCGTACGCGTAAGGTATATCGCCGGATGCCCCGCTCGGCTGTTGTCCACTTCGTAGATATACGCGCGTATGCGGTCGCCCACATTGTAATGCTCGCGCGGCGACTGATCGCGCTTGAGCAGTATGCCCTCGGTCTTGCCGAGATTGATGTATATCGTCCCTTTATATTCGCGCTGAAAATAGCCGTTCACGAGCTGATGCTCGCGGCGCTTGAATTCATTATAGATGATGTTCTTTTCCAGTTCCCCGATCTTCTGAAAGAACGTCGTCTTCGCGATATTGGACTCGATGCGGCCGAATTCCTTCACGCCGTCGAGTATGAGCCACACCTCTTCGCCTATCGCCACATCGCCGCCGTCGACTATCTCCTTTGCGTTCTCAAGGGTTATCTCCTTGCGCGCATCGGTTATCGTCTCCACCACGGAGACCTGCTTATACATGATGGGATTATCCTTCTCATCGAACTCGATGTGAAAGGTGATATCATCGCCGTATTTCTTCGTGAGCGCCTTTGACAGGGTCTCCACGACGACCTCTTTCAACAGGTCGCGGCTTATCTCTTTTTCCTCCGACAGCTGGCCGAGGTATTCACCGAAATTCTCGAACATGACGTCCTCCGTATCTTATATATCGTAATGCAGTTTCATCGATCGTACCGCCGTGCGGGGAAGCGTTGCCGCCGTACCGTCCGCACGCCGTATCGTTGCCGTATCGTCCGCATATCCTTCTATCGTCCCCGTGACCTCGGCGCACTGCATGAGCGCCTCGCCCTCGGGCGTCAGGAATACTATTACCGGCGCGCCGACGAAGAGCGCATACTCGCGCTCCGTCCTCAACACCCGCGTAAGCCCCGGCGAGCTCACCGATATCGTGAACCCGTCCGGGTCATCGCCGTGAGCGCGCAAAGCCTCCTGAATATGGCCGGTGGCGAGCACACAGTCATCGTGCGACACCGCCGGCTTCTTCAGTATCGATGCATGCACTTCCTTGCCGTGCTTCGAGCGCGAAACGGCGCATGCTACCATGCGTATGCCGGTACCCGAAAGACGCGCGTCCACATCGAGCACAAGTGCATTCGTGAGCGCATTATCGTCGAGTGTTTCTCCGCCCATCTCCTCTCCGTTCGCACGAATCGCCATCCGTAGCGGCTTTAGCCCATCCCATAGCGGCTTTGCCGCCGGGCTGCGCCATAGGCGCACGCATGGGCGCCGCCAGCTGCGGCATCCGTAGCGGCTAGGCCGTCCTTGGCCGCCGCTAGCTGGCACATCCTTGTGCCACGCGTGCCGCACGCTTGGCTCGTGCTCACCGACGTCATCCTGACGTCGGCCAACAAAAAAGAGAGCCTCCGCGGATGCGAAGATCTCTCTTTATCTTTTGCAAGCGTAAGAGTGATTCACCGAACAGCAGGGACTATATCATTCACTGAACAAATTGTCAAGTACCTGCGGAAAAATTGTATCTGTATTACCGACCAGCTTGACCTCCACCCCGGTGATTACTATACTAGAGGTATGGGAACGCGATTGGTATACATGCTTTTGGTAGCAGCAGTGGCTGTTCGCCTTTTCAGCGCAGGGCCATGCTGCACCACCGCTGTCGAAAGCTGCTGCGCAGCACACGCTTGCGAGAGCCAGGGCGCACAATCGATGTGCTCATGCACCGATGAGGCTATCGCATCAGTTACCGCCCATGATGATCAGGCGACAGAATCCGCCGCTCAATTGAGATCATCCTCGAGGATATTGCTTTCAGCGCCTGTATCCGCTGCCCTCGAAAAGATATATCTGCTCGAACACCGATTCAAAACGTATTGCAACTGGCGCTGTTGATACTCCACTGAAAAGACCATCGGATACCCATCGATCCGGCACTTCTGGAGGAAGTATGAACAGCATACGATATGTATTCATCCTGATACCCGCCCTCTTCGCGTATGCGGACGGCGATCTGCAAAGCCTCATTTCGAATGCCTTTCGTCAAAACCCGAAGGTGCTCGCAGCGGAGAAAGAATATTCGGCAAAGGCCGCGGAAGTCCTGCCGTCATATTTTCCCGCCAATCCTACGGCCGGCTATGAGTATATGACGAGCGGTGAGAACAAGTTCTCCGTCGGCCAGATGCTCGATTTTCCGCTGAAAACGTTCTTCAAGGGCGGCATCAAATCGCGCGAGGCATCCATTGCAAAATACAAGGCCGTTCTTGCCAAAGCGGAAGTGATGCGCGATATTCGCATCGTTTATTTCGAGGCAGCCGCTGTCTCACGACTTGCG
>JBBTBY010000039.1 GCA_038043445.1 Spirochaetota bacterium | reverse complement strand
TCCCATGCCGTGCACACCGATGCGAGAAAATCGCCGCCGGGAGATGTACGTTCAATGACGGGGGTGTCATCGCGGGGACCATAATAACCTGTCGCGGAGGATTGTATCACCACTAATGGTTTTTTTACGGCCGCACGCACGGCCGCAACAACAGCGCTGCCGGCATCGACGCGGCTCTGCAGTATCATGCGTTTTCGCGCATTGGTCCAACGCCCGGATGCGATGGGCGCCCCCGCAAGATTCACTATCGCATCGGCGCCGTCGGCAAGATGTCCCCATCCCGACGCACTGCGGCCGTCCCAGTGCACCTCACGGACACCCTTAGGAAGTGTTCTCGATCCCGGTCTTCTGCTCAATACGACCACAGCACAGCCGTCCGCGGTGAGATGCTCCGCTAATGAGCGTCCGATAAGTCCTGTGCCGCCGGTGATGATAACACGCATTACTGCCTCTCGATGATACTCAGAGCACGTATCCGGTGCTTACTGGTGATCTATATTCCCGATATTCCCGCTTATCTCAAGCCCCGCATGCACGCCCTCATCCTTGAACACGGTTCGCCCGTTTTCGGTAAGCGTTACCGCGATACGCGCCGACATGCTCTCGGCTATACGCCCTTCCATGACGCCGTGGGACGGGGAAGCGAGATTCGCCCCCGGTGCACGGTATGCGGTGAGCGATAACGTTCTCTTCCTGTCGGCAAGAACATAGCGTACTGATCTTTTCTCCGGAACAATGGAAACAAGACGCGCTCCGGTGTAGCTTGCGAAGCGATAAAGCTTTCCGCCGAGGTAGAGCCCCGCAATGAAGCCGGTGAAACTTCCTCCCATCCAGGGGATGTTCGCTACCGATGCGGTGAGCGATACGCGTTCCCGCGTGAAGTGATTCGTCTGCATCCACACCCATGCCGACGGGAATGACCGCCCCCAGTCCTTTTCTATGTAGCCGCGTCCGCCGTTCATCGACATTTTTTTCTTATTATTCATGATGGTGCCGGAAATGAGGTGATCGAAACTGAGCACGCCGTGATAGCATTCCATGAACGGGGCGAATGCATACGGCCCCATGATGCCTGGAGAGAGCAAGGTCACGGGCCAGGGCACGCATCCTGAGAACGAGACATCGGCGCTGAACCGGTATGCGCCGTTCGACACATCGCACCTGATGCCGTCGCGCGTAAAACGGTTCTTGCCGATACATACCTCAAAACGATGATCGTTAAAAGAGAATTCACCGGCGTCAAATCGTATGTAATGCGATGCCCTGGCCATCCCGTCAAGTACTTGAATGAAGGCATGCGGCGTCTCCTTCGCATCACCCAGGGCTATCCCGGGAATAACAGCGAAGCGGCTCTTGCCGTCGGCTGATATGAGCTTGTAATACCATCCCTCGAAGAAGTGCCGCTTTTTCCCGTAACCGTGATAGAGCGCGGGGTCCCATATCCTTCGCAGGCGATGGGCGATGGCTGCCGCTGGTGATAGTCGCTCAGTGATCGAATGCATGCGCAGACCGAAATCCAGCCAGTTCATGCCTATACAATACGAATCTTTTTAAACAAGGGTGTTCTTCGAAACGTAGGGTACCTTGTATTTTTTGCTGATGAGGTTCGCGCTGATACGCGCTGATTCGTATATCGTCGGCAGTCCGCTCCCCGGATGCGTGCCGCCGCCGGTAAGATAGACACGGTCCACTTCCTCGAAACGGTTGTGCGGACGGAGGAAGAGCATCTGGGTGAGCTTATGCGAGAGATTGAACGTTGCGCCGTTGTATACGTTGTAGTCATCGCGCCAGCCGTCCGGCGTGATGATCTTTTCGCAGACGATGTTCCTGCGAAGGTCCTTCATCACCGTCTTCTTCTCAATGGCGTCAAGCACGATATCGCGGAATTCATCCTTCACCGAAGCCCAGTCGATGTCCCCCGTAAGGTTCGCCACCGGTACAAGCACGTAAAGCGCGCTGTGCCCCTTGGGTGCGAGCGTCCTGTCGGTAACGCCGGCGTTGCGCACATAGAACGATGTATCCTTCGAAAGCACTTTTCGCTTGAAGATATCGGCGACATTGCCCTTGTAATCATCAGCAAAAACAATGGAATGATGGGGCATATCGTAGCGTTTCTTCACGCCGAGATACATCATGAATATCGAACAGGAATAATCCTTCTTCGCAACGTTCTTCTTGCTGTGCTTTTTCAGTACGCCGTCGTCAAAGAGGTTCGTCATCGCATGACCGAAATCGGCGTTGATGATGACATCGTCCGCGGGCACTATCTCGCCATCGGCAAGTTCTATGCCCGTAGCCGCCTTGTCCTTCACGACGATGCGTTTTACCGGCGCATGAAGATATATCGACCCGCCGTTCTTCTTTACGACTTTTGCCATTGCGTCCGATATCGCCGAAAGCCCGCCCTCGGTATGATACACGCCGAAGGCATGCTCTATATACGAGATGATGGTGAACGCGCCCGGGCATTCCCATGGCGACATGCCGAGATACTTCGCCTGGAACGTGAAGGTGAGCGCGAGCTTTTCGTTGGAGAAATAGCCGCGAAGCACATCCATGAGCGAACGGCCGATGGACAGATGCGAAAGCGCACCGCGGAATTCCTTGGAAAGAAGTTCGCGCGCGCTGCCGTATTCCTTCTGGAGGCAGGGATACATCCGGTCGAACCGCACCTTTTCACGCGCAAGATATTTCGCAAGACCCATTCCCTGTCCCGGATATATCCGTTCGATCATCGCTTCCATCTTTTTATGGTCTGAGCTCGGTTCGAACACGACATCATCGAAGGAAAGCCGGTACATGGGATCGAGCTTGTTGAATTTAAGATGTTTTTTCGATTCGGTGCCGGCTTCCTCGAACACCTCATCAAGAACATTCTTCAGCATGAGGAATGTGGGACCGGTATCGAACGTGTAGCGGTTCGCGCCTTTCTTGAGCACTATCGCCTTATTGCGGCCGCCGACCGTACTGTCCTTCTCGAACACGCTCACCTTGAAGCCGCGATGGGCGAGTATCATGGCAGCGGTAAGCCCTCCCGGGCCGGCACCGATAATAGCGATATGCTTTTTCATGTAGAGCTCCACGTGTGATGTCTGCGGGAGTATATCATGAATACGGGGCGATGTAAAATTATGCTGTCACATTTTCCTGCTGTCATACGCCCAATGAAGGAGCGCCTGACGCTGGCGTCTGCGGCAATTGAGGTCGCCGTCGCAGTTCTTGAGTTGTGCGATATGACGCACCATCGCCTTCCACCGCTTGATCTGCCGATCATCATCTTCGCTGCGCCGTCCGCGATAGTATCGGCAATACCATTGGAACCATCCCCGCGGGTCCTGCGGGCGTATCCATCCTTTTTCGCGCCAGTAGCGGAGCGGTTTCGATGCATCAATGCCGAAATAGTTGAGCGTCGCGTCCTTTTTTTTGCGTGCAAGTTTGGCATGCGTGAACCATGACGCAGGGAATTCCTTCGTGCAGTCGGTCATGTATTTCCCGCCGAATACGCCCAGAGCGAGCATCTGTTTCGGTGTAAGCTCCGGCTTGAAATCGGGATGGAAATTCTCCCCCTCCGGTTCGGTGAGCTGATATGCATACCCCTTCTGCATGCGGTCATGGATGAGTATTTTTCCCATTCACTGCTCCGCTATGCCGAACGCCTTCATGCGCGTTTTGCACATTGCTATGGTCTTCGTATCAGAAGCCCTGTCATCAGCTGACGGCGCCACACGGGCGATGTCGCGGAACATCTGCATCGCCCGATCGCGGTCGCCGGCATCATGCAGGAGATCGGCGTGGAAAAAACGCGCGACAAGGGAATTCGGGTTTATTGCAAGCGAGCGTTCATAATACTCCCGTGCTTTCGCCTTATCCGGCCATGTCTGGAATATCGGGACATGCGGGGCGATGGCATGAAGACGCCCGTAGAAGAGGAATGTCAGATCGGGAGCGAAATTGTTCCCGAGCGAGAGGCAACGGTCCAGATGATATCGTATCCTGTCGGCATACCCGCTGCCCGCTATCTCGAACGCATCTGCGCAGTCGATCATTCGTGCGAAAAGCAGCGCTGATGACAGATGGTACACTGCGGACGTATTCGTGTTCGTCGAACACTTCGCGATCAGTGCGAGTGCATCGCGATAGGCCCTTTTCTTTTCATCGCAGGTGCCGATATCGAGCGAGAAGTGCACGGTGCTCACGGTATCCGCGTAGCGGTAAAGGATATGCTCCGGCGCACCGTTCGCCATAATGACGGCATACGAGCGCCGCGCGGCCATCCCTGCACGCTCAGCAGCAGCGCCGGAGGAACGCTTCATTTCCCGATACAGGGAATCAGCCTTCTGTATCGTACTTTCATCCGCGGGTATCCCGAACGCAGTGCTGAGCACTCCAATGGATACGATCAGATATTCCCTGATACCCGATCGCATACTACGGCTTCATCCGCGTATTCGCCGTTCTTGCATATTCCTTCGGGGCGGCGCCGGTAAACCGCCGGAACGCTGATGCAAAATGGGCCGGCGATGCGAAGCCGAGATGATACGCACAATCCGTAACGCTGACCGTATCACTCAGCATCGCGCACGCATGTTCTATCTTTTTCGCAAGGTGATACTGCTTCAGTGAAACACCCGTTTCGCGTTTGAATATCTTCCGTATCGTCGCGGCGCTCACACCGATGCCGTCGCAGAGCTCCTGCATGCCGATGGCACGCTCACGCGTCAGCATGTCGATATGCCGCTTCGCGCGGACCACGAGTGATGAGCCGGGCGCCGGTGCCGATCCCCGCGAACGGACGGCTGACAAAAGGAGGCCGATGACCGCGGGAGCGAAGGCGATAAATCCAATGTCATCCCGTGCCGTGAGCGAATCATACAGCTCCGAGAAAAGTCTTTCAAAAGATCCGCCTGCGGGGAAAAGATTCACCTTCATCCGCCGTATTCGCCGGAACAGCGCCGTGGTTTCCGCCGCAGAAAGCATGAGCAGCCCATCGCCGGGATGAGGGTACTCGATCACAAGCCAATAGTATCCGCCCGGCGGCGTGACGGGCGTTATGCCCGCGATACGCGTTCCCGCCGGTACAAAGAAGGTCTCACCGGCCTTGCCGGTGTACCGCCGTGTCCCGAGTTTTATCTCACAGCTTCCTTCAGGGATATGGAGCATGAGCAGAGCCCGCGCATGCCTATGGTCGTGAATCGGTGCGCGCCATGCCTGCGGACGGACGAACCCGGCGCCGACGATGTAGGGATGCGTTATCCGGTCACGGATAGAGGTCGAATCCGCGGCAAGGACCGCCCTTTGCAGGACACGTCCGCGCTTGACCATTTCGGGAAAATAGCCTCGGCAGCGGGCCATATTCGGGAATGTTATCGAACGCCGCGGTATTTTCATGACGGATCACCTGCTCTATTGTACTGCCCCGGACCGCAAATGACAAGGATGTACCATCAAAAATCGATACTATCGATTTCTTGTTGCGCTCGAGAACGGTTCTGCATATACTGGATATCGATACAGCACTGCGGCTGTCGTCCCGTACCGGCATCAAGGAGCACACCATGGGTTTTCGTAGAACAGCGTATACCCTCTTCGCCTCGGCACTGTGCGCATGGCTTCTTCCCGCAGCGAGCTGGTATATCGCAACGAACGGCAATGACGCCTGGAGCGGGACACTGCCTGCCGTCAACGCGGCGAAGACGGACGGCCCCTTCGCAACGATAGCACGCGCGCAGGAAGCGGTCCGTACGGCAGGGAAGAGCACTGAAACGGTGATCGAACTCCGCGGCGGCATGTATACCGTCACAAAGCCGATCGTATTCACCCCAGCCGATTCCGGCACAGCGAATGCCCCTGTCAGCTATCGGTCGTACAAGGGGGAACGCGTTGTCATAAGCGGCGGCATGCGTATGACCGGGTGGAAAAAGTCGGGACAACTCTGGAGCACGCGTATCGCGGATGGAGGCGCAGGGAAGCTCTATTTCACTTCGCTTTTCGTGAACGGGGAACGGCGCATACGCGCGCGCACGCCGAACGCGGGGAAATACTTTTTCACTAGGAGCATCATCAAAAAAACGCCGGAATACAATTCCCCCACGAAAGGGATAATGTTCAGCGAGAACGACATCCAGAAATGGTCAAATCTCGAAGAGGCATATATCGTACTCTTCCATAATTGGGTCTCGTCGATCAACTATCTCCGCGTGCTTGATCTGAAAAAAAAGCGTGTTGAATTCTGGCAGGAATCACCGGGGTTCTTCTTCGGCACCTCCGTGCGTTACTTCGTTGAGAACGTCTTTGAAGCACTCGATGCACCCGGCGAATGGTTCCTCAACACCAACGGCACGCTCTTCTATTATCCTTTGCCGGGAGAAGATACCTCCATCGCACAGGTCATAGCACCGGTCATCGATAGGACGCTCGTATCATTCGAGGGGGACGTGGGCAAAGATGCATTCGTGGAGCATATCCGTTTCCAGGGACTTTCCTTCCAGCACGTCAACGCGCTCCTTGATGTCGAGAAAGTAAAGAACAGCGTGCAGGGTGCACATCTTCAGACAGGCGCGATAACCGCTGCCGGCATGCGTCACGTCGTGTTCGAGGATTGCGAGATCACCCATGTCGGCGAGCACGCGATATCGCTCAAGTTCGGCTGCAAGGACAACGTGTTCCGCCGCCTCCACATGCACGACCTCGGCGGCGGCGGCGTCTATATGGGCGACGATCAGAATAATGACGGGGCATCGTTCGTCATCGAGCGCAACGTCGTGGACAACTGTTTCATCCACGACGGCGGGCATATCTTTCACGCCGGCATCGGCGTCTTTATGGGCAGATGCGCACACGGCAATACCGTCTCACATAATGAGATATGCGATCTCAGCTACTCCGGCGTTTCACTCGGCTGGAGCTGGAGCGGCAAGCAGAAGAGCATGACGAGCGGCAACATCGCGGAATACAATCACATCCATCACATCGGCAACGGTGTACTCTGCGATATGGCCGGCATTTATACGCTCGGCGTTTCCCCCGGCACACGCATCAACAATAATCTGATACATGATGTCACCCGTTTCGAGCAGGGACATCTGGGCTATGGCGGCCACGGCATCTATCTCGATGCGGGGAGTTCGGAAATACTGGTCGAGAACAACATCGTCCATGACATTCGGGATAGCGCATTTTTCCCTCATTCGTATGAATATCCGTATGGTGATATCGTTCGCAACAATATCTTCGCGTTCGCAGGTACCGGCCTCTATTTCACCGGGAATAAAAGGGTACATGATGATCGGCAGGTCGATTTCTACGGCAACATCGTCTACTGCACGAACGGCGCCGCGGTCGACGGCATCATCCACGACCCGACAAAGCTGCGTTTCGCGTCCAATCTGTACTGGAACTCGGCCGACGGGCTCACGTTCATAACCGACACGTTCGATGCCTGGAAGGCGAAAGGCAACGATGCGGCCTCCCTCTTTGCCGATCCGCTGTTCGAGAACGCTGCAAAAAGGGACCTTCGCCTGAAGCAGTCCTCCCCGGCACTGTCGCAGATCGGATTCACACCCATCGACATGTCTTCCATCGGGCTTTACGGCGATACTGCATGGACAGCGCTCCCGAAAAAGATCGTGAATCGCGCATTTGAAGCAGCCCCTCCGCTCAAGGAAGCAACGCGCATCATCGAGGATTTTGAATCCACGGATGCGGGCGGTGTTCCAGCCGAGATTACAGCGACCACGGAGAATAAAGGGGACTCCATCGCCGTGGACGCGGTGAAGGGCGCGGGGGGTGCGCAGGCGCTCAAGATCACCGATGCGCCGGGCCTGAAATACGATTTTAATCCGCACTGGAACTATCGCGCGAGCATGAAGCCCGGGAAATACGAATTCTCCTGCGACATTATGAACAGCAGGGAAACGCCGGCGAATTTCTACTTTGAGATGCGCGATTGGAGTAAGACCATTTTTGCCGGGCCTTCGGTCTCCATCGACATGAACGGTGCGGTGCGCGTCGGCGAGCGGGAGATCACCGTCGTAGAGCCGGGCACGTGGTTTCAGCTACACATCGCGTTCGATACGTCAGTGGGTGCGCCGGGCAGTTTCGCGGTTTCGATCACACCGGCGGGCGGGACACGGGTGAAAGCAGAATGTCCGTTCACGAGCGATAAATTCAAGACGATCAACTGGGTCGGGTTCGCGAGCATGAGCACGAATACGGCGGTGTTCTACATCGATAATTTCGATCTCCGCGCCGTCAAATAATATCGAGGGGTTGCGTATGAAGCACCTTGCCTGTTCCCTGCTATTCCTTTGTATCGTCTCCATCGGCACAGCGGCAGACGGCATTCTGGGCATCTGGAAATTCGATGTGCCCAGCGCTGTCCGAGTCGAGGACAGCTCCGGCAACGGATATCATGCATCCCTTACCGGGGCAAAATGGGTATTGGGCAGTTTCGGCACAGCGCTCTTGTTCGACAAACCGGGCACAGGGCTCGATCTGCCGAAGGATGCCGGCAAATTCGATACCGGCAGCTTTACGCTCTCGTTCTGGATATGTCCGTTCGAATACGACACCGCCTCGAAGTATCGCATGAAGCGCATCATGGGCGTATCCGAATATCCAAAGCGCTGGTGGAACGTCGATATGAACAATGACGGCATCATCGAAATGGAAATGGGGCTCACCCCTGCCGGCGCCGCAGCACCGGTGAACGGGGGCTCGTCATCAAGCGCCAAAGTCCCGCTCAAGGCGTGGACATGCATCGTCATCACGGTTGACCGAGATGCCGGGAAAACTCGTTTCTATTGCAACGGTGAACTCGACGCTGAACGCCCGATACCGGCTGCTTTCACAGGCCCCCTTTCGATGCAATTGCCGGTGCATGCCGGCTACAACGGGGAGAATGCGTTCCTCGGGCTTTTTGACGAGCTCATGATAGCCGCACGCGCGGTAACGGCGGATGAGGTCCGGGCAGCGTTTGAACGCAAGCGCACGGGCAGACAAAGCATCGGGTATACGGCAGCGGCTATTAAGCGCGTTGTCATTGTCGAGGAGTAACGGCATGCGTACGGATGTAAGAACTGTCGAACGCACTATCGGCTTTGATCACGGACGGATGCCGGCGATAACATCGCGGATCGCGAATTGGTGGGAATGCGGCGAACAGGAACACCCCTGCATCATCGCCACGGTCGCCCCGAAAAGCGAAGGTCCGTCGCACGATATGACCGAACATTGGATGAACGTCGACGGCATTATCGCGCGTACCATGCACCGCATTGACAATACGCGGTACTACGGAGAAGCGGTGCCGTATCATTATCTCGATCTCGGCGCAAGCGCCATGGCATGCACGCTCGGCGGCAGGGTTGAATTCGTGGATACGACGACGATATGGTCGCATCCGTCGCTTAACTCGCTCGAAGCGGCGGCCGATCTTATTCGCGACAGAACGAACCCCTATTATCGGCTGCTGATCGATACGGCACGGCGCTCAGCCGCGTGCGCTCAAGGGCATCACTTCATCGCTCCGTACGCGCTCGGGGGGCTTCTCGATACCATCGCGGGATTATACGGCACGGAGCCGATGCTCATCGATATGCTGGAACGACCATCGCTCCTGAAAAAAGCGCTTGAGAACATGAAGCGTGTCTGGATAGATTCGTTCAATGAGATAGCATCTGTCATCTCCTCAGGCGATCACGGCGGTATCGGCTGGGCGGGTGTGTGGGCGCCTGGAACGACATTCCCGGTGCAGGAGGACTGCTCGTACATGTTCTCGGCTGACATGTTCCGGGAATTCTGCGTGCCGCATCTCGCCGACATATTCGATGCGATGGACTATCCGTTCTATCACCTCGACGGTATCGGCGCCATCGTCCATCTCGATGCGCTTCTGGAGATGAAGGACCTCAAAGCGATTCAATGGCAGCCGGGCGCTGGGAAAGAGCGTCTTCATCAGTGGTACGATCTCATACGGAGGATCATCGATGCGGGGAAGGCATGCCAGGTCTATGCGCATGCGGACGAGGTCGACGATCTTGTAAAGAACGTCGGTGCGAATGGACTTCTCGTTATCTGCAATTGCCGCGACGAGAGCACAGCGCATGAACTTATGGAAAAATGCGTCGAATAGATCCGCAACATACGCTCCGGCGGACGATACATCTCATTTCTTCTT
This sequence comes from Spirochaetota bacterium, assembly GCA_038043445.1. Classification (NCBI taxonomy): domain Bacteria; kingdom Pseudomonadati; phylum Spirochaetota; species Spirochaetota bacterium. The sequence continues at coordinate 57,492 of JBBTBY010000039.1, read as the reverse complement.
TTTTCGTCCCGCATGCACGGCCATTTTCGCTGCATACCGGTTGGGCGTCATGCCGGTCTCGCGCTTGAACGCCCGATAGAAGTACGGTACGCTCTCAAATCCTATCTGGAAACTCGCGGCCACCGCGTTCTCCCCATTGGCGACGAGCGCCTTCGCTCGGTTAAGCCGCACGCGATTGACGTATTCCTTGAACGTCATGCCTGTTTCCTTCTTGAAGTTGCGTGTGAACTGCCGTGTGCCGATAGGGATGAGCGCGGCCATATCGGCGACCGATAATTTCCGGAAATAGTTCGTCCTCACGTAATCGATGATGCCGTTCATGCCTGCCCGTTCGCTCTCGATGCGGCGCGACCGCTCGCGGTAGAACGCGATATTGAGCACCATTTCGGCGAGTTTCAGCGTGAGATGCAGCCGTCTGCCGAATGATGCATCATCCTTCTCATAGATCATTTCGCGCAGCGACGCCGGTATCGTCATGAGGAGCGCATTGCGCGCCACGTCGATGACGCGTTCGGAGCGCGGGAGCGCATCGAGAACATTGATGAGATATTTCCGCGCATTGACCGCGAACGCCTCCGGCGAGAAGTAGATGTTGTACAGATGCAGCGTCCCGCCCGGCGTGCCTATTATCTGATGCTCTTCCCCGCGGTTGACGATGATGACGCGTTCTCCTTCAATGGCGAAACTTTCGCTGCCTATGCGCATGCGCCCGCGGCCCTCGATGAGGAACATGATCGCATATGCGTCGTGGTGATGGGGGGGGTATTGTTCTATTTTCTCGTAGATATCCTCGGTGAGATACACGGGGAATTTCGCTATGTTCGGTATTTTCCAATACACGGCGCTACCCGCGTTCACCGAAGATGAGCGAGCCGATGCGCAGTATCGTGGCGCCGTATTTGAGCGCTGATCCAAAATCCGAGCTCATGCCCATGGAGAGTTCGGTAAGCGATGGATAACGTGAGCTAAGCGTGTCGCGCAGGTCGCGAAGCAGGGCGAATTCGCGTTCCACCGCTACCGCGTCGTCCGATAATGAGGCGATGCCCATGAGCCCGCGCACGGAAAGATGTTCCTTCTCTTTCGCGGCAGCGATGAGGGTTTCCGCCGCATCGGGGGCGACACCGCCTTTCTGCGCCTCATTGCTGATGTTCACCTGTATCAGGATATCCATGGAGCGATTGAGCGCCGCGCATCGCTTATCGAGTTCGTCGATGATATCGCGGGAGTCCACGCTGTGCACGAGCGCGGCATCGCGGGCGATATATTTCACTTTGTTCGTCTGTATCGGCCCGATGAAGTTCCATTGTATGGTGCTGTCAAGCGCCGCCGCTTTGTCGCGCAATTCCTGGCCGCGGCTCTCGCCGAGATGCGCAGTGAGCGACAGCGAGACGAATTCGCGCACGGTCTCTATCGGTACCGTCTTCGTCACCGCAACGATGGTCACCCGTCGGTCGGCATCGCCGGCCTTGTGCAGAGCCTCGCGTACGCGCTCTTCGACACGCGCATAATTCGCCTTCAGGTCCGTCATGGCTTCTTCGCCCGTATCCTTTCGATGGCCGTTGCCTTTCCGCTTGATGCATCTATCGTGATGACCGCCCCGTGGAGCACCGGGTCTTCCTTATCGACCTCGAATTTATGCGGGAGATTGGTGACGAAACGCTTTATCGCCGCGTCGCGCCGAATGCCGATGACCGAATTCTCGCCGCCGCACATGCCGAGGTCGGTGATGTACGCGGTGCCGTTCTTCAATATGCGCTCGTCAGCCGTCTGCACATGCGTGTGCGTACCGGTGACCGCCGATACGATGCCGTCCAGATGATACCCCATCGCCTGCTTTTCCGCCGTCGCCTCGGCGTGAAAATCGACGATGATGATCTTCGTTTCCTTTTCGATGGCCTTGACGGCATGAAGACCGCGGCGGAACGGACAGTCCACCGCGTCCATGAACGTGCGTCCGAGAAGATTCAGAACGGCTATCTTTCTTCCATTGACATCGAACACGGTGTAGCCGTTGCCCGGCGTGCCTTCCGGATAATTGAACGGACGAAGGAGCCGCTTCTCATCGCCGATGAACGCGAACACGTCCTTGCATTTCCAGATATGATTGCCGCTCGTAATGGCATCCACGCCCATGCTGAAGATATCGGCGGCTATGTCGCGAGTGATGCCGAAGCCGCCCGCAGCGTTCTCGCCGTTCGCAACGACAAAATCGATATGATGTTCTTCCTTAAGCTTCGGGAGCGTATCGCGAAGCGCGCTCCTCCCCGCATCGCCGATGAGGTCGCCGACACAGAGAACTTTCACTTCATCGCCCATGAAGCACTTCCTTTGGATGATACGCTCATATGCAAGGGCCGATTATAACGCACAAACCAAGGTTTCACAACACGGCTGATAAAAAAGGCGTAACGGCAGGACTTTCGCCTCACCGCTACGCCGTATCGTATCGACAATGCCCGTCAGCGCGCTATTTCCACCGCGCGCATTTCGCGTATCACGGTCACCCGTATGATGCCCGGATACTTCAATTCTTCCTCTATCTTCCGTGCTATGTCGCGCGCCAAGTCCTTCGCCTTCGCGTCGTCGACCATGTCGTTGCGCGCCATGACGCGTATCTCGCGGCCGGCCTGTATCGCGAACGTCTTCTCGACGCCGGCGAAACTGTTGGCGATGCGCTCGAGATTCTCAAGGCGCTTCACGTAGTTCTCAAAGCTTTCGCGGCGTGCGCCCGGGCGTGCTGCGCTTATCGCGTCGGCCGCCTTGACGATGACCGCTTCCGGCGACAATGCGTCCACATCGCCGTGATGCGCGCGGATGATATTGACGATGGTCTCCGGTTCTCCGAAGCGTTTCGCCATTTCCGCGCCCACGATGGAGTGCGATCCCTCGCCCTCGACCTCGACCGCCTTGCCGATGTCGTGGAGAAAGCCCCCGCGGCGTGCAAGTTCCACGTTCGCGCCGAGCTCGGCGGCGATGATGCCGGAGATGTTCGATACTTCCTTGATGTGCGCGAGCACGTTCTGCCCGTAGCTGGTACGGAAATGCAGCCGTCCGACATAGCGGAGTATCTCCGGATGCACCGACGTTATGTTCATGTCGATGCGGGCGCGTTCGCCCTCTTCCATCATGACATGTTCTATCTCTTTCGTGGTCCGCTCGACCACTTCCTCGATACGTGCCGGGTGTATGCGTCCGTCAAGCACGAGTTTCTCGAGCGAGCGTTTCGCCACCTCGCGGCGTACCGGATCGAAGCAGGAGATTATCACTGCCTCCGGTGTATCGTCGATGATGACGTCCACACCGGTGAGCGTTTCGAGCGTGCGGATATTGCGTCCCTCGCGCCCGATGATGCGTCCTTTCATCTCCTCGCCGGGCAAGGATACCGATGAAACCGATGCGTCCTGCGTCACTTCGCCTGCGATGCGCTGTATCGCCTGAATGATGACCTCGCGGGCCTTCTTCTCGCCGGCTTCGATGGCGCCTTTCTCGATATTGTCGATGGTACGGGAAGCGGCGCGTTTCGCCTCTTCCTCAAGCGCGGAAATAAGGGCGCGTTTCGCCTCTTCGGCGGAAAGCCCCGATATCCGTTCGAGCTCTTTGCGGTGCTTTTCCATTGCGGTGGAAAGCTCCGCCTCCTGCTGCTGATTGCGCTTTTCCCTGTTCGCTAATTCATGCTCTCGTTGATCGATCGATTCGTACTTTCGGTCGAGATTTTCCTCTTTTTGATGGATGCGCTTCTCTAGCTGAGAAAGCTCGCTCCGTCGTTCACGAACCTCGTTCTCAAAAGTGTTCCGTTCACGCGATATCAGATCACGAGTCTCGACCAGCAGTGATTTCTTTTCGGCATCGGCCGTTCGCCGTGCCTCGTCGATGAGCGTCTTGCTCATCATCTCCGCCGATCGGGCCTTCGTACGGGCATACAGCCACCGCACGATAAAACCAGCAATGAAAGCAACCAGGGAAAAGACAACGATAAGTACCGTTGTCATTGTCTTCTCCTTAGTTTTCTAAGATCATACTCATTTCTCACCGCGGAATGAACCACGGTAAAATACAGTTTACCATGTCTGGATGGAAAGTCAACTGGATGGACTTCGATCATCAGAAAAATATTATAGGACAGGATTGAGGCCTTCCCGCTGGACGTCCCAGCGCTAGGGGGCGTTTTTTTCGGCGCACCATCCCAACCTGCGTGCCTCGCTGCAACAGCGGTGAAGAAGTCCGATCAACGGTGCTGATGCTAAACCAATGCAGTGAGGAATCTGTCTGCAGGGATCACATGAACACCGGTCTGTTTATCCCGGTAATACGACCTTTCGAGGGTGACAAGAAAACGGTTCTCGACGGAAAGGCGCGATCCGAAGTACGCAAGCGGACGCAGTGAATCGGGCTTCCCGATCTTGCATTCCGCCAAAAGGAAGGGCTTTTTCTCCCAGGTGATGAGAAAATCAACCTCACGCTTTTCCCTGTCGCGGATGAAATACAATTCCGCCTGTATCCCGAACGCATCATGACAGTAGTGACAGAATTTATTGAGATGGCTTGCGATCATGTTCTCAAAGCGTTGTCCGGGGTCGGTTACCTCTGACCAGTCCCAGAGATAGTACTTCGATTCTTTCGTCAATGCACGGGCGAGATTGCCGTGCCATGCTGGGACACGGAAGATATAGTAATTCCTCGAGAGCAGCTCAAGCCAAGATGATATGGTTTTCGGACTTGTATGAATATCCTCGGCAAGTGAGGCGGCTGATAAGGGAGATGATACCCGTTCAGGGATGAGCGCGCCAAGGAGTTCGATCTGACCAAGTAGCTGTACGGATTCTGCATCACGGATATCTTCCCTGAATACGCGTTCGAACCGCTCCCGCTGCCAGCGCTTGAGGCTTCGTTCGGAACTGGCGAGGAACGGTTCGGGAAATCCCCCGAATCGCATGAGTTCCGATATTCCTTTTGCGGCAGCCGAAAAATCGAGGATGGGAGGCTTCGAAGTGAATTCCTTCGGGGCCGACCGCGCGGCGATCTCCGCGAGACTGAAAGGGTGCAGCCGATAGTAATGATAGCGCCCGAGCAGCGAATCCCCTCCCTTGCGGTAAATATCGAGCCGCGAGCTCCCCGTAACGATGATCTTTTCCCCGCCGGTGCGGGTATCCCATATCCCTTTTATATGCGATTTCCATCGGGAATACTTATGCAGCTCGTCAAAGATGATGAGCGCAGTATCCGGTGGGAACTGTGACCGCAGAACGCTTCTGCGGTGATCGGTGTTGTCCCAATTGAGATAGAGCGCGTTCTTTTCCGCAGCGGCTATGGCCTTTGCAAGCGTGGTTTTTCCGACCTGACGCGGCCCGCCGATAAAAACCATTTTTGAGCTCAGGTCATCTTCGATGAGCGGGAAAAGATAGCGGTATTCCTTTGCTGCGGTCATTGAGATAATATAGTATGCCTATTCATATTTGTCAATACAAAAATGGATAGATATACATTTTTGTCATATATAAAATTGAGGTGTAATGACCATCGCTAAGAGAATGGATTCGTTGCGTAATCCGAAGCCGCTTTTTCCCCAAAGAACTGCATATCGGCGAAATCAAGGAATGCATTCCAGTCATCGATGCCGTGAGAATGCGCGCCCTCGCGGTACCAGATACCGATCTTCTCCTCCGCACCGAGGAAGCGGTACACCTCTTTCGCTGCGAGATAGGTGGCATAGGTCCCTTTCGGGTTCGCCCAGAGATCGCCGAGCGCCTCGGTGGAGAGCAATGCCCGCGGAGCGACAAGCGCTTTGAGCGAATGCTGGTCGAACGGGAGATCGCTCTCTTTGCCGATATAATCGCGCAGTTTCGGCGAGAACCAGTAGGGCACCGGTTTGAGTAAATCAGCGAGCATTTCACTCCCTTCTCCGGTTATCCGAAAGCAGCCCGCACCGCCGCATCCGGAATCGTTGGGTGCGGTGAGTGCAATGCGTTCATCAGTTGCGCCTGCCAAGAGAACGCATTTTCCGCCGCGCGAATGGCCGACGACGGCTATCTTCGATGCATCGACAGTGCTCTGCCTGATAAGGAAGTCCACGACGCGGTGATACCCCCATGCCCATGCGGATAATGCGCCGAAGGTGCTCTTCGGATAGACGAGATATAACGCGGTATCGCGTACGCTCGAATATGCGTCCGGTGCTATCTCGGTGCGGTTGAACGTTGCGAAGATATAGCCGCGTGAAAGCACTTCGAGCGCCACTTCGTCTGATGCGTATTTCCAGCAGCCGTCGCCGTTTATGACTGCCGGGAAGGGCCCGTCGCCGTTCGGTATGAGAATATCTACGATGAACCAGAATGGCCGGGTGCCTCCCTCGATGTTGATGCGGTACTGCTGGTGAGTACAGTCGTGAAGCCGCTTGACCGGGTTATGGCGATGGAGGAGCGCGGTACGTATCGCCGGTGTCGGCGGGAGCTCGCCGTATTCAATATCGAGTATGACCTTTAAAAGCTCATCCCGTCTTTTCCGCCACTCAGCAGCAGTGCGCACGCGTTGACCGTCCGCACAGATGAACGGATCGGGAAGACCGCCTTTTACAACTGTGTCCATGCTGTTCTCCAAGACCTATCGGACTATGGATGATAAGATAATCCGTTACGGCAATTTGGCAAGCAGGCTAAGAGCATGCATGGATGCTATTCATACATTTCCACTTCATAAATTTCCGCACAGCGCTCGCCGGATTTTATCTTCGTCGTGATGATCTGCAGTTTCACCGTCGATGTCTTTTCCGGCATTTCGAACGTGATCGTCCGTTCTTTATTACCGGTCACATCACCGATAGACTTCCATTCGCCGAATTTCCATATCAGTGCCGAACAGTCTTCGATGGTGGCGGTATGAATGACGAGCTTCTTGAATTTCGGTGTAAAATTCGGGAATGACATTTCAAGACGTGCCGGCGCATCCTTTTTTATCGGTTTCGACCAGTTCGCCCAGCCGTAGGCATCGGTAATGCCGTCGCAGAGCGAGTAGAGCTTCGTTCCCATGTACGGGTCGGAGCTGTCATAATCGATCTCGCGTCCGCGGCCGTAAAGTATGTTCCCCGGTCTCTTGAGCGCGGCATTCGCAGCATCAAGCTCTTTCAGGAAGTCCGCGGTAGACTGCAGTCCCTCGCCGCGCTTGGGGTTCATAAGTATGCGTGTGCCGTAGGCGCCGAGCGAGAGCGTGAACGATCCGTTGACCACGTTCACTGTGCCGTCCTCGCGGTAGCCAAAGAGCGTTGTTGTACCGAGCTTTGGGCACGATACCGACACGGCTGCCTGTTTCGGAAGGACGTTCGCGCTCACCACGAGCACGGTGTTTTTGTGTCTGCGTACGAGCACATCCACGGCATCATCATCCGAGCGTACCGTCGCAGGAAGTATCTCGTCGCCGCCGCCGAGGAGCGCGGGCTCAAGATCGGCGAGCGATTCATAGATAAAATCGGTGCCCATGCGCAGGTCCATGGAATTGTGCGACCAGCAGTAGGTGAACGGCACGAACCCCTTGCATCCGTTTGCGACAGCCGACCAGAACATGCAGTTGTATTCGATGAAGTTCGGGTTGTGTGCGAACGGGTCTTGGAATTCATACGAGAATGCCTGCTGGCAGAGCCAGGGTGCTATACGCCCCTTGCCCGCCGATGCAACGGTACGAAGCTGATCGCGTATGCTTTTCATCGGTGTGGAAAGACGGCGCACGCCGTTCGCATCGATCACCGGGCTTATGTACGGGTGCGGCGCGAGAATGTCCGCGCATTCGGTGTACAGTTCCGGCGCTCGGGTGATGATCTGTACCGGGCGATAGGGATCGTTCTTTTTTATGTATCGGTACAAGTGACGCAGATATACCGGCGATACACCGCGGCATTCCGGTTCATCTTCTAGATAATACCAGAGGAGATTCATGTTCGTACGGTTATCGTCGATGCGCTTTTTGAGCGTGTCGAATATCTTCTGCGAGGGCTCCACATCGAGCTTCGTGCGGGGTGTCTCCGCTTTGTCGATGCGTTCAGCCTGCATGTTCTGGATGCATTCCCATGCATTCACGTGTTTCGTTATAGGCCCTTCATTACCTGCGCTCCGTATCGCACGGCTTACCATCCATGTGCCGCCGCCGTTATACCAGGAACGTATGAACATCGGTTTGCCGTTGAGTACGAAATTGAGGTCCTTGTCGATATAGGCGATGCTCCCGGGGAACGGGGGAAGTTTCCGTATGACGGTACTGCCCTCGGCAAGTGTTGCGCCTGCGCCGACCGCTCTGGCTGCGACGGTATGATCGCCTTCAGCTATGCCGCCCGGCAGTGAGAAGTGATATTTCCCGTTACGGAGTACCGCCGGCGCACGGGCGCTCCCCATGCTCACCTCAACGCGCGCGTTCGCGGCCTTTTCCTTCGCGATGTTGAGCGTTACCGATCCTTCGATCGCGCCGACCGTTTGTCCCGGGAAAACAGCGTTCCCGTAAAATGGCGATGTAATGTCGATGACAAGCGGGGTATATTCAGAGCGCACCGGGTAGAACATATCAGCGATGATGTCACCGCCGCTTATTCGAAGCACGGTGTGCAGATACTGCTTCCCCAGTCTCGATATCCTGATGTTCGGAACGGATATCCTGTTCTCCCCCGCGCTCACGGTAATGCCGTGCGAGGCGATGACGGTGTTCTCTTCGTCTTTCACTTCGACACTGTAGGTCCCGGCGGTATGCAGGAAAGCAGTGATCTTCATGTCGAGCGAGCCAGAATAGGTGCCGGCATCATGCCCGTTGAGTATCGTTTCCATGAATGTGATGCGGATATCATGTTTCGCATCCTTTTTCGGCATGCCGCTTGCGGCCTGGAAATTGTCCGGCTCATGGAATCCTTTTACGAGCGAGCTCCAGGTGGAAAGTTCAGGGACGGTCTGCCGTTCACGGCACAAATTTAATTTCCATGTCGTGCCGAAATTCTTTGCATCGGTATAGTAGAGCGCCGAGAGCGGTATACGCACCTCAACGCTCCAGAACGTATCGTCCTTATGGACAGCGGCTTCCCAATTCCCCGTGTATTCGCCGATGGTGGTATTCCCTTTCTCGATGAAGTAACCGTCCCAGAGATCACCGCCTGCGCTTATTGCATATTGATAGTAGGTGTTCCCTTTGCCTTCCGGATCGAAGAAGAGCTCGACTAAGTCCTGTGAGAATGTCCCCATGTTGTCACGGCCGAATGTTGCGGCTTTGAGCTTTGCCATCTCCGGCTCATCGAGGCGAATGCCGATATATACGGCGGTGCTGTCCGTGATCACGCGGAATTCCGTTTTTACCGGCGCGGACGGCTTTTCGCGTATCTTGAGCCACCTGAACGCCCCGGAAGACGGGGCGCTCTGCCACGATGCTTCATCCAGTTTCCCGTCAAGGACGATGGCCGCGGCATTTCCTGCCTTTATCGTCTGTGTGAATGCCGCTCCTGTGCACAGTGCGGCCGCGATGATGGTGCGTATGACTTGTTCCATGATCATCCCCTCGCTATTTCTTCAGAACGAATTCGCACGGGTTACAGGTCCAGAGCGGGAGTTTCACGCCGCCGCCGAGAATGTTGGCCGAGATGAAGAGCCGCCCGGGCTTGAACGTTTCGCCGGGCTTGAGCCTGTCGCCGGCGCACGATGCAAGCGATATCGATGTCGCCCATATTTTCGCATTGCCGTTCTCCGGTTTCAGCTGAAAGCGTGTCTGCCCGTTCACCGTCAGCTGCGGCATCATATAGCTGTCGTAGAATGCGATCGTCACATCCTCGCTTTCCTCGGCCATGATAACGCGCACGGTGAGCGAATCACCGAGCTCTACCTTCTGTTTCGCCTCGATGGCAGGCGATGATATCTCTATGTAGTATTCCGGTGTTTTGACCATTTTCATGTACGAAAAAGTCACCTCCGCTCCGTGCAGATCGATGCGCATGGGTTTATCGCCGCTCACTTCCGGCTTGTACGGCATGAAGGCGAATATGCCCTTTGGTATCACCGTCACCGGACCGGTGCTTATCCTGCCGCTCGCGCCGGAGTTGAAATAGAGCCCCTTATAGCCGTCGCGGTTAAGGATATTGACGATCTCAAAGACGAACCAGGGATGCGAAGCGCTGACAGGGATATTCTGCTGCGTGTACACCCGTTTCGGGTCGCCGGTCGCTTTCATGATAAAACCGTTCGCGGTTGATTCAAAGTCGAGCCCCGAACTCCATCCGCCGGGCATATCTGCCCCGTTCTCGATCCAGAGCGTGTTCGCGTCGGGTGCCTTTACGAGCGCTGCGCTGAGCGAAGCTGTGAAGAATAGGATGATGGCTGCTTTCATACGTGCCTCCGTACTATTTTGATGCGTGCGGACCGATCGATCCGCGTTCCATGAGCGCGGTCGGTATGACGACGGTGCGTGGTGGCCTGCCGGCTATCAGTTCCTCCGCCATGAATGCCGCCGATGTCGCCATTGTTTCGATGTCCTGCTCTATCGATGCAAGCTGCGGTGCCGAAGAGAGACAGGCGATGGTGTTGTCAAATCCGACAATGCTCAGGTCTTCCGGCACACGCATGCCCATCGCGCGCGCGTGTGAAAGGAGCAGGAGCGCGTACACATCGCCCATGGTGACGACAGCGGTAGGCGGTATGGCGGATGCGTGCCACGATGCAACGGCGTCTTTCGCGTACGACGAGACCTCTTCGTATGTACCGTCCCTGCGCGGCGGTGTAACGATATATCCAGTGTGTGCCGAAAGGCCGAGCGATGAACATGCGTTCGTATAGCCGGCAAGACGCTCCTTCGAATGAGCGTTCAACGGTGTCATCCCGAAGAAAGCTATCGCACGATGTCCCATCTCGTGAAGGCGTTTCACCGCTGCTGCGATGCCGCCTTTATTGTCCGGCATGACCGAGGAATAGAGTTGTGCGTCCGGCGACGGACGGTTGAGGAATATGACAGGGCATTCCATGGCGGCGATGCTTTTTTCCGGAAGATCCCGTCCTGTGATGACAGCATCGTAGCCGCGTTCCGACACGGTGCGGAGGGCTTTTGCGGCGTCAGCATGCGTGGCAACCGCGAGCGCATACCCCTTGCCGTCCAGGGTATCGGCGAGCGAACCGATGAAGCGCTGATAGTACGCCTCTGTCACTTCGGATTCGAATGAGCGGGCGTCGAGCAGATACGCGATCGTATTCGTCCGCGTCTGTTCTTTACGGACGAAACGGAGGCGATAGCCGGACTTCTGCGCAATGGAGAGTATTTTCCGCTTCGTTCCCTCGGAAATTGCGGCATTCTTCCTGCCGCTCAATACCATGGACGCCGCGGTCTGCGATACCCCGGCGCGTTTCGCTATCTCTTTTTGCGTTATCGGTTTCATTAATATTATTAGTAATAATATTAACACATCGGTCGCCGATTGTCAAGGTGTTTGTCAGCATTCCCCCTGCTGTGGATTTTTCCATTTCTCCGAACTCCCTGAAATGGTCGAAGGCGGATGTCATTCTCTATCGCCGATGCCCGCAATAAGCGGCCCCCAGAAGTATTCCAGTTTCTGCCAGGGGAAATAGCCGGGCACCGAGGTGAACGGCTCGTCCATGAACGGCAGTGCCCCTGCATCGATGCCGTCAATGCTGATCGGGGTCACGGTGTCGATAACGCGTCCATTGACGGCGGCGAAACGCGGGATCAGCGCATCCGCACTCGCGGAGAGTTCTATTTCAAGTGCTTTGCGTACCGATGACACTGGACGTCGGCAGCGTACGCGGCGTGTTGTCCAGTAAAAATCCGAGAACTCGATACGCGCACAGGCTTCGGCGAACAGAGCAAGCGACGGGTACTCATCAATGGATGCATGCTCGATGTAATACCCGCCGTGCATATGGCAGAGCTCTTCGCGGCTGAACGTTCGTTTGTCCCCGGAGTAGAACAGCGTTTCGATGACCTCGTAGCTGTTCACTTTTTTCAGCGAGACCGCTATCGTGCGTTCGGGGATGGAGAATGCCAACGGACGTATGCCGATGAATAGCCGGCCGCGTTTCACGCATATCCATTCCCCGTGCCGCGCGGTGCCGCTCCATGACGATGCCGCGTTCTTGCCGATCATGATCCCATCCGCGCCGCGGACATGCGACGGGAATATGAAGAGCTCGCGCAGCGAGGACATCTCGGTCGACTTTTTATTGCCGCGGTCATTCCCGAGCGACGGCTGCGGATTGGTGATCAGAAGTACGGTCGGACCGTCCTGCACGGTGAGCGTATCCGTATGCGATGCGATATTGTCCGCCTCGCCGCAGTTCGAATATCCCGCGGATGCCGTATTCCCCGGTGCATCATCATTGATGAGGAATTTCGTGAATGCCGTGCCGCGGTCCTGCCATGACCGTACGCTGTCTGTATAGCGGTAGTCGGCAAAATAGTTCATCGTCTGTTCGCCGCCGAGCCACTGCGTATCAGTTGTGCCCACGGCAAAATCGGGGGTCATGTATGTCTCAATGCGGCAGGGATGTGCTGCATAGCCGGCGCTCCCGGCGATATCGGAACAGTCGCCGACCTCGGCAGTTGCGGCAGCGCGGAACGGATAGCGCTTTTTGAAAAAGAGGTCATCGATATTCTCCGGCAGATGATATGATCCGCTCGCGAACCACGACATCTGCGCACCATTGAACGGCACATCGTTCATGTGATGGAGCACAAGGCCGTCATGATCGCCGAAGAGCGAGAGCGGGGAGGGGGATGCCGCATCGCCGAGCACGAACCAGAGGAGCGATGAAAGGCAGCTTGCATGACCGAGCATGTCGGCCGTATAGGCGCGTGCATACGGGCCGGATATCATTTTTGTCTCCGGATGGAAGCGCGCAGCGATATCATACCAGAGGCGATGTTCGATCTTGAGCGCGAGTGACCGTGCTTCGGCATTTTCGGCATGAGATGCGATCTCCGCCATGGCGTGCACGGTAAGCGGTGTGTATGTCGGCGAATTGAATTCGCTGTTAATGCCGCGGCGTATGAGCTGTGCGCGAAGCTGCATGAGATTGTGTATGCCGTGTTCGACCGCTGCTGTATCACCGAGCATTTCTCCGCCGAGTATAAGCCCCATGGTCGCCTTCGCCGGCATATTGTCATTGTAGCCGTGGAACTGATAATCCGGCTGGCGATTCCCGGGAAAGAGGCCGAATCCGTCGCGAACAAGGTTTTCGAGCATTTCGCGAACGTCCTTTCCCATCACATCCCGATACTTCATAAGAAGCAGTACAGCGATGTTCGTATCGAAGATGTTAAAGTGTATCGTGCCGCGGGCGGTCTTTTGCGCAGTGTTGCCCTTGCGGATAATCGCATCGGCCAACGCTGATGTCCCGACAGCGTAGAGTGAACAGCATATCCAGAACCGTTCACGCGTTTCGGCCGGTGTTGATGTAAGGCGCCAGTCGCCGCTCTCGGAATACCAGGTGCATGCTGCGCGCGATGCCTCCATGCAGTATGCACGTATCCTTTCATTCGTATCCATTATCTGCTCCATTATTCGGCGTGTGCGAGGCAGTGTCCGGTATCAGCGTCCATGATTGATGCGCCGGTCAAGCGCTCCAAGTTTCCTGAGATCATCGAATGCCCTGCTGAGCGATACAAGCGCGGACGTATCATCGGAATCGTTCGCGCCGGACGCATCGACCACGTTTAAGCCCGAAGGGACCCTGCTGTGATTGCCGAAGAAGAATGCCCTGCAATTGCCGTCTATCTTTGTCACCGGAACTGTGTCGTAAAACATGCTCCCGAACACGTATAACGAACACGGCTGCTCGCCCTTCAGGGTGAACACCATCGGTTTCGGCACCATGAAGAACTGATGATGCCCTATGAAAACCTCGCCGGCATAATTTTTCACCGTTACCGGACCGGTCTCGGTTCCCATCTTCGCCCCCTGCACCGTGATCCTCCCCGGCGGGTCGCCGGCATTGCCGGTAAATTGGAAACCGTCATCCGCCTGCTCGATGTAGAAATCGCTCATCACCACGCTCTGGCTGTCATTCACATAGAGTTGATGCTGCGACTTCGTTCCCAGTCTCGTAAGAAAGCCGATAAACCCGTCACGCACCTTCGCCTTTCCCTCTATTGTAACAATGCCTTCATAGGTTGTATTCGCAAGAATGGTTGCGCTCGCCGAATCCGTTATGCGCACATTGCCTTCGAGGTGTTTTATGTGCACAAACGCATTCTTTGAAAGCCCTTCGAGCCGAAGACCCTTACGGTTGGCCTGTTTTTGATAAATCCCGAACACGGTCACCATGTCATAGGTCATCGATGACATCGCGCCCGAGCCCGTCTGCCGGATATCGATGCCATTGTTCATCGCCGCATCACACCCGATCGCGATGTTCTCAAGGACAACGTTGCGCGGGTCATGCACCGCAATGATCGTGCCGTCTGCCGGGCCTTTCCAGACGATATGTGTGCGAAAACCGCTTCCGCCGACAGTAAAATCGCTTCCGATGATCTTTATCGTGTCGCTCACGAGATAGGTGCCTGCGGGGAGATAGGCGATCGATCGCTTGCCGTACGAACGTGCCGCATCGATAGCGTGAATGATAGCGGCAGTGTCGTCGGCAACGCCGTCGCCCTTTGCACCGAAGTCGCGTTTTGCATCGAAGACCTTTGTAGGGATGTCTATATCCGCGTTGAGCGCACGTTCATTGATGCTGATGCCTAGCGCGTTCACTTTGCCCCTCGGGATTTCATACACGGTGCCGTCCTTCGGATTCCTTACCAGCGGCAGCCCGCCGGATACCGTGTTCATCGATGATATGATGCGCTGTCCTTTCTGAACGATCTTGACCGGTGCATTGCCGTCGGGAACGCGAAAATCACAATCGAATATCGTCACCGGCGCACCGCCCGCCCTGACAGCGCCCTCCGAACCACTCCAGCCGCTTACGGTGCAATTTTCGATCGTTATGGGCGAGACGCTCGCCTGGTGATCAATGAACAGGCGCGAACCGACGGATACGCAGCGGCGCACCGAACTGGAATGTATGCTCTGCATGGAGATGTCCGCGACGCGACTTTCTTCAAAACGGGAGTTTCGTACGTAGAAATTCCCATGCACATCCTCTATGGCCATGCCGCAGCGGATGAACTCGCAGCCGTCGATGGTATTGTCATAGTCGTTGAAGTTGAAGAACGAAATACCCCGCTCGCATGCTTCGAATAGGCAGTTCTCATAGAGAATTTCCGCCGATGCCACCGTGCGTTTCGGATCGACACGGACGCCGCTGATCGTGAAACCGAGGAAGGCCTCATGCTCATGGGTCAGCTGTGTTTCATAGCGGACCGCACTGTGCTCGATGCCGATGCCGGCAACACCGCGCCCGTCCCACACGATGCCCGTGATGCGCGAACGGTGCATTCCGTGGGTGACGAACATGCGCCCGTCCTTCTCCCCATCCCAGACGATGCGGGTATCGCGTCCGTGCCCCACGATGCGCATACCGCCGATGCCGCCCGGCGGCACGTTGAGCACTAATGTCTTGGTGATGCGATAGGTTCCCGACGGAAAAAACACCGTCGTCCCTTCGCCGGCGGCTGTGAGCGCGAACTGCAGTGCCGCCGTATCGTCGGTCTTTCCGTCACCTTTCGCCTTGAGCGGATGGTCGCTTTTCACGTTCTGCCAGTCGCTTCGTTCTTCCCAATCCATGCGTGGAAACCGTTTCAGCGTTTCACTTGATGTCATGGCAATGGCCTCCTGCAGTGTGCTGCCCGTTTCCTGTGCACTGTCATCGCCTAACGATGCATCGGTGCCGGTGACGCGGACATTATCGAGCGATACATCCGTTTTTGCGGCAAGGGAAAAACCAGTAGCGATGACGATACGCCCATATTCCTCGGCAAGACCTGCGTCACGCTTGGCATAGACATCGAACGTGCGTCTCTCCTTGGTCTCGCCATCAGTTATGCGCAGCTTATATGTGCCGACGGCAGCGGATGCAGCCGGGAATCTGAGCGCCACACGGTACCAGCGTTTGGTGACAAGCGGAAATGAGACCTGCTTGCCGTCCGTATCGAGGAGCAGGGCAGACTTTCCGTCCCCGGCCAGGCGAATACCGCCGCCGACCGCTTGGCCGGCGAGGACACGAATTGCAAGTGTGTCACCCATTGTATACACTTCATTCACTCGGATGTCGAAGGAAACAACGACGGCATCCTTCTGAGGCGAAAACGAGATATGCGCCTCACCCCGCGCACCGCTTGCGCTCGCATCATATATAAGAAGTGATGCCGCCCCTCCGTCGAACAATGAACCCCCGGCGATCGTGCTCACATCGACAACACCGTCGGGATGCGCCGCCTTGTGCAAGGCGCGAATGCCGGGCACATCCGGACCGACCGCGGTTCGCGGCGATGTGTTCACTGCAGTCTGTTCAAAATCGAGGATCAGTACGGTATCTCCCGCTGTAGCAGACAAGGTCGAGAACATACATGCGAAAATACTGGAATAGATGACCGATCGTCTCATATTGTATTCTCCATTATAGGAACCTCGAAAAACCCGTTTTTCGAGGGCATTCTTTTCGAAATGACGATGTTCGCTGGAGCGACAGCATCGGCGAGCAGCGAAAGAAGCGCAGTGAAGATGACCCGTCTCATTGGCCGCACATCTTCAGTGTGATCGACCGCACGCTCATCTGCGTTTCAGATATGCCTTCCCGGCTCCCCGGCTTCCCGTATTCCTGACCCGGACGCGGTATCGTCGCATACGGCCAGAGCGTGATGACGTTCTTCCCCGCAGTGACGAACGGGGTGATGTTTATCTCCGCACGTGTACCGAACGGATGGAGATATCCGTTGTATCCGATCGGCCGTCCGTTCACAAGAACGCTGCCGAGCCACTGGAATTCCGACGTGAGATGGAGATACACTTCTTTTCCGTTCCATGATGCGGGGACTTCGATGTCGCGGGTGAGGTATTGCCCTTTCACATCGCATGGTATGTTCACGGTATCGGAGGTGATGAAATCTCCCTTGAAAAGACGCCATGCTCCGGAAGCGTCTATCTCAGAAACGGCTTTTTTCTCCGCGGCGAGCCATACCGCACCGTTCAATCCCGACATCTCTTTCCCGCCTTTCACCTTCACCGCAAGGATATTGTTCCCGTCGGCAAGGAGCGATGTGACGTCGTAATTCAATGTCTGATTCCAGCGCTTGGTTTTGTAATTCGTCACGAATTTTCCATTGAGATAGAAATCACCCTCATCGAACACGATCGGCAGATCGAAGCTGTAAAGATTGAGCGTGATGCGGCGGCCTTTCCACTCCGCGGGCAGTTTGAACGCGGTGCGATACAGCCCCGTTCCGCTGTAATCCGATAATTCGTCGCGTTGCGAACCCCACGGTCCGGTCTTGATATCCGACCATCCGTCGCCTTTCACTTCAGCAGCCATCCATCCCGAGGACGATGCAGATCTGTCGTCGCGGTCGGCGATGAATTTCCAAGTGTCGATCGACAGCACCGACGGCGCTGTTTTCGGAATGGCAATGCGTTTCGCCTCGACGCGCTTCCAGTACGTGGTCTTTTCCTTCCACCATACGGGAATACCGCGTGCGAGCAGTGATCGTTTTACGCCGAATACCCGGAGCCCATATCCCTCGAACGACACGTTCTTTATCGTCGCCCATCCATCCGAACATGCCGCGCGGGCATCGCTTCGGTCTTTCATATCGATCACGACCGCCGCTGGATCGGATATGGCGAAGGATACGTCCGCAGAGATCGGATCTTTCTCGGCATTGAACGCGATGAGCCATTCTTCCAGTCCGTTCTTCGTTATGAACTTGCGGGTCCATACGGAAGGTGTCGATGATGAAGCGCTGCGTGCAACCCCCAGATCGGTGAAAAGCCGTTCGAAGAAGGCGCCTTCAAGTTCGCTTCCGGTGCGCCACACGCCGCTCACGTCCTTCCCGCTTCGCCAGAACGATGAACCGAGCACGATGACCGCACCCTTGCCGATCTTCCGATAGCCTACCGCTATGCTGCCGTCATCCCAGCGCGCGAGTGCGACAGCATCCTTTGCCGCGGCGCTGAGCCCCAGACCGGAATTCTTCGCGCTGTCATTACCCATGTGGTCGAGGCATATCCCGTCGCCGGAGAAGGACTTGCCTTCCCATTCCTTGAGCACGGGAATGCCCTTTGCGAACGTTATTGTCCCTTTCTTGTCGCGTGACGTCGGTGTGAGCCCGGAAAGCGCCGCGAGCGGGTACGATCCCGGTTCAAGCGATGTGTGGAGGCCCGTGTTGTGGAGCGCAATGAACACGCCGCCTTTTTCCACATACCGTTTTATCGAGGCGAGAAGATCATCGTCCATGATCTCATTACCGCAATCCATGAGCACGCGGTAATCGTCGATGAGGTTGAGCGAAAGCTCGCGTTCCGACGCGTACACATTATCGTAGTGTGCGTTCTGCAGTTCGCCGCGGCCGACATCCCAGCGCCAGGGGGCTTCGACGCCGAAGAGCATGTTCTGAGCGGTTCGGAGTATCACGATGTCCGGTTTTTCCCGCGTTGCCTTGCCGAAGAGGCGAATGTCGCGGGCATGGCGAGTGAACCACGCATTCGTCTTCTCCTCGAGCATGTAATCCTCGATGTCCCAGAACAGCGTATGCGCGCTGTCCCCGTCGATGGATATCCAGCTGAGAAGACGCGTGAGCGAATCACCGCGTGCGGTAGCCGACGGTTCGCTCGTGCCGTAGTATCCCGCGACAAAGCCGTAGCCCGGCCACCACGGGTGATACCACGCTTCGCGTCCGGTCATCTGCATTCCCATGCCGTATCGCACGCCGAGTTCATTTGCATAATTAGCCACCGGTGCGGAGGAGCCCGGTGAAAGGATGAATTGGCGTTCAGTATCGACCGCGCGGCAATTTTCCATCACCGGCGCATGCGTTTTATATACCGTATATGCCTGCCATTCCTTGAGATCGACGTATCGGGCGTTGGCTTCTTTCCCGAGGAAGGGGTATTTTTCAGGCTTTGTCGTCGTGAGCAGCACGGGTCCGAATATCTTTCCTTCACTGAATTCATTGTTGCCGGGTATTTTGATGACAAGCTCGTTCTTTCCGGCAATGAGCGCGTCGGCGGTGTCGGCACAGAACGGTTCCGGCAGTCCTGTCCCTTTGTACTCGCCGATGCTTTTCCCGTTCAGCCATACGAGATAGGTCCCTTTCGTGCGGTTCCATGCCGATATCGCAAGGTATTTCGTTTTTCCGCCGTTCGCCGCACACCAGTCCGCCGCATCGAACGCCGTCCTGTAGAACGATGTGCCCCACGGCAGAAATGCCTGTTCCTGGGACGGCTGCATTCTGAATGGTACCCATTTTCCGTCGTCCTCTGGAATGCTTGTTTCATCCTTTGCTTTACGCCAGTACCATTCACCGCCGATGCG
Organism: Spirochaetota bacterium; assembly: GCA_038043445.1. Lineage (NCBI taxonomy): Bacteria > Pseudomonadati > Spirochaetota > Spirochaetota bacterium. Next base: position 38,065 of record JBBTBY010000039.1, on the reverse strand, counting down.
GAGCGCTTTCTCATCAAGGCTGCCGTAGAAGGCGAGCGCATCGGGCATCATGACATCGTTCCAGCTTTTGAATCGCGATGCATCAGCATGCCAGCGTTTTCCGAGCGCGGGCAGATCATATTTCTTTACCGAGCGCAGATAATCGAGGAAGCTTGAAAGCCCGGCGGGGGAGTAATCCCAGAAGTCGCCAGTGCGCTCATGCATACCCATTTCGGCTCCCGGTGAACCGGCATAGGGATGCCAGCCGCCGACCGATGGGTCGTTGACGTATCGTTCCATCGCGAGGGCGACGTTCTGCGCATTGTAGCTTGCCGCAATGCCGTCGCTCTCATAATGCGCACCCGCGCATCCTGCTCCGCCCCAGGCACCGAGCAATGCTGTGGGCGAAGGCTGTTTCATGGCGAACGGCTCTTTGTTATGCACCCACAATGACACCTCGCCCATGCCCGGACACGGCACCGCCATGCCGCCATTTTTGCCGGCCTCGCGCACTTCATAATCCGAATCGGCGATCTGCAACACTCCCTCGGCGGGCGATTTTCCCCATGATGCCACGCCCTGGAAAGATATACCGCCGATACCGAACTGGTTCACGAACGGCCAGTGATTCTCGAGCCCCTGCTTTTTCACTGAGGACATCGAATGCGTATAGAATCGGAACGATCTGAGGTCATAGAAATCGAGATAGAGAGGGTACGATTTTGACGGAACAAAGAGCACATCGGGCGATATGATCATCGTCTCTTTTTCAAGCGCTGCGGCGAGGGCATTCTCGTTCTCCGCGCCGACGGCGAGTACACGCGTTTTCGCGCGCAGGAGCATGACAGCGCCGTAGGGCGGCCACATATGGACGATGATCTGTCTGCCTTTCACCGATAGAGTCTTTTCAGTATGCCCCGTCCCGGCATCCCAGAAAAGATCGGCGATGAGCTTGCCGAGGAGGAGATCCGCCTTTCCCTCATTCTCGCACATGAACTCTGCACGATCCGCGCCGAACGAGGTCGTGACCCTGCCGTAGCCGCGGAGATCGGCCGTCCCCGGTTGAGCGTCTACTGCCTTCGCCGACGTTGTTCTTTCCGGTTTCTGTGATACTTTTCCCATACTGGTTTCCTCGCGTATCAATGTGACATTATCGAACCACGCTTTGCCGCTTGTGTTCCTGAGCTGCAGAACGAAGCGTACGACCGCGGTGTCCGAAGCGGTCTCGAACGTTGAGGAGAACTCTTTCCAGTCGAATGTCCCGGACGATCCCGGCACGACCGTGCTTTTCCTGTTCTGCTTGTTCCAGAAATCGGATGCGGGCCCCGTGTTGTGCCAGACATAAACACCGTCGGTGCTGCTTATGTTCTCGCCTTTTACCGTGAGCCGTATGCGGTATTTCGTGTTCGGTAATGCGCCGACCATGGTTTCGACCGATGTGATCGTCGCTTCCCGGTTCTCGATGAGTATCGAATACGTCCCGTCCGCCGCCGTCGAGCTTTTCCGCACGGCCCCGCCCGGTTTTTCCTGTGCTGCCGTCCATCCATTGGGCAGCATTGTGTCCGGGAGCGTCGGCGTGCGTGCGGACACGGTCCCGGTGAACGGCTGCCATATCTCAAATCCGCCGTTCGTCAATATCGACTGTCCGCTGAGCGCGGCGATGCATATACTGCATGCAATGAAGATGCGAATGGTCATGCGTTGCCTCCATCAATCTGTTATGTATCGATCGTGCGGCGGGAAACATCCGAGGATGCACGGACGATCAATTCCGGTGTTATCACGATGCGCTCAGGGGTGAAATTCCTGGTGAGTATCCGTTCCGCTGCGATGCGCGCTATCTCTTCTTCTTTTATGGATACGCTCGTGAGCGGTACTTCCATGTGCGTGCACCACGGTGTATTGTCATGTCCGACAAGGGCAAGATCGTTCGGTACGGAGAGCCCGAGCTTTTTTATCACGCTGAAGGCGCGGACGATGCGGAAATCGCCGACGGAAAAAAGCGCTGTCGGCCGTGCCGGCGATGACAGCATCGTCTCCCACGCAAGAAGACGTTCGGCTTCGTCAGCCCCTTCTTCGAGGAGCATCGGCGCAAGCCTGTGCTTTTCAAGCGCATCGATATAGCCTTGTACGTAGCGGTGGCGGTATGCGACACGGCCGAGCAGTTCGCCGTGTATCCATTTGTATATCACGAGCGCTATGCGCGTATGCCCGAGCGAAGCGAGATGATCGGTCGCGGCGAATGCGCCGGCATAGGGGTCGGTCACAACTTCCACGGCATCAAGCCCCGGCAGCGTTTCGCTCACCCGTACGAACATGAGATGGCGTATCTTTTTTGCGGCGCTGCGGAAGAGTTTCCCGTTGACGATGGTGGCATCGCCTTCCATGACTATCGCTTCGGGATCGCGTGTCAGGACGCGCTCGATATGTTCAGCTGCGTGTAAGGCGAAATCGGGGTCGGCGGTGTCGTGCACGAGCGGGAGGAAGCCGCCGCGCTGAAGTGCGCTGATCATGGCGTTCGTCATCGGTTCGAAGGTATGGCCGGTGGTGCGGAGGAAAAGCCCGATGACATCGTTTCTCGTTCCGCATTTGCTTATAAAGGCTCCTTTACCGCGCACATGATAGAGTATGCCTTCGCTGACCAGTGACGATATCGCCTTATTCGCTGTCTTGAAATTGATGCCGTATTTCTCAGCGATCACCCGTTCCCCGGGTATACGCTCGGAATACACGCCTTTCTTGATATCTTGGCGTATCTCAGCGGCAATAGAGTCATACTTCATTTCCGGGACACGATTTTTTGACATTTTCACCTATATGGTGCACCATATAGGGCACCGTATGCTATAATATAGTCATTTTACCCGAAGATGTCAAGGAGAACGCATCATGCGCATCAGTGCACGCCGCAGCGGGGAGGCGTATTCTCAGTGGGAGCGATATTGGTGCTATGCTTTCGCTTTCCTGAAAAGCGTCACTATCTGCCGTATCCGATTGGGGTGTATCACAAGTATGAAAATGCCGCCGACGATATTACCGAGCGTTACCGGTATGAGATTCTTGAACATTATCGCCTGCTCGGAGAACGGCACGCCTTTGGAGAAGAGCCCGGCGGGTATGAGATACATGTTCGCCACGCAGTGATCGAATCCGGATGAAACGAACGCCATGATGGGAAGTATGCAGCAGAATATCTTTGAGATGATATCCTTTGCGAAGAACGAGAGTATGATGCCGAGTATGACCAGGATATTGCAGATCACACCTCGGATGAATGCCTGGGAGAAGGTAAGGCTCAGCTTTGCTTCGGCGACCTTTATCGCCATGAGTCCCATCGAACTCGGGTTGTCCGGTGTGCCGAACACTCCGGAATTGAACACCAGGAGCGCGAAGAGGTACGATGCGATGAAATTGCCGATATAGACGATAAGCCAGTTGAAGAGCATTTTCCGTATGCTGTAGAGGCGCGTGATGGTGCCGACGACCATCGTTACATTGCCGGTGAAGAGTTCCGCACCGGCGATAACGACGAGGACAAGGCCTACGCCGAACACTGCCCCGGCGATCATTCGCCCCATCCCCTGTTCCATGGCAACGAGGAAAAGATGTGATCCGACACCGATATAGAGTCCCGCGAGTATGGCGAGGAGAAAAAGCTGCCACGCACGCGTGTTCGCTTTCTTTATGCCGAGATTGGAGATCGTCGCCTGTACTTCCTTGACCGTATGTTTCGGGTCGTACGCTTGCTTTTGATCGCTCATGGTTTCACCAACTGCTGATTTGACCGCTCCGAGAACGACCATACTATACCATATTCGATTTTTAAATTCAACGCGTGCCGGCGCTTGGTGTGAGGCTTTCCTTTGTGGCAGCATTGAACGCCCGTTCGCTTGTTCGCCGTACTTCGACAGGCTCAGCACAAGTCGGCTCACGCAATGGCGCTTGACGCCGATAGGTGTTTCGTATACTATCCCGAACGTAAAGGGATCGGAGAATAGGAGGCGTGAGCTGCAATGAGATCGATTGATACCATACTGAAAAATACTTTCGGCTTCGATATGTTCCGGCCGCTGCAGCGGGAGATCATCGATTCGCTTTTGTCCGGTGCAGATACGCTGGCAATACTTCCCACCGGCGGCGGGAAATCGCTCTGCTATCAGATACCGGCGCTTTTGTTCGATGGCTTAACGATAGTTGTCTCGCCGCTCATTGCGCTAATGAAGGACCAGGTCGAACAGCTTGCCGCACATCATATCCCCGCGGTATTCCTCAACAGCTCTCTTACACCGGAGGAATATGCGATGCGCGCTGAAGAGGTGAAGCGCCGCGAAGTGAAACTGCTCTATCTTGCCCCTGAGTCATTGTTCACGGACCGTATCCAAAATATCCTTGACCGGACAACGGTAGCGTGTATCACGGTTGACGAGGCGCATTGTATATCGGAATGGGGGCATGATTTCCGTCCGGAATATCGGCAGATAGCGTCCTTTAAGGGGCGTTTCCCCGAAGCTCGGCTGCTTGCGCTCACGGCGACCGCGACCGTGCGCGTTCGAAATGATATCATACGCACTCTTGGAATACCTCATGCCTCAGTTTTCGTCGCGCCGTTCGACCGGCCGAATCTTTTCATCTCTGTTGAGGAAAAATACGACCCGAAGCAGCAGCTGATATCGTTCGTCCGCGAATTCCCGGGGCAGTCCGGTATCGTCTATTGCTTTTCGCGAAAACAAGTTGAGACAATAAGCGGCATGCTTGCTCAGAATGGATTATCCGCCCGCCCCTACCATGCCGGACTCGAAAGCGATGTGCGGCGCCGGAATCAGGAAGATTTCATACGCGATGACGTTCAGATAATCGTCGCGACGATAGCGTTCGGTATGGGTATCAACAAACCGAATGTGCGTTTCGTCGTGCATTATGACATGCCGAAAAGCATCGAGGGGTATTATCAGGAGATCGGCAGGGCCGGCCGTGACGGATTGCCGTCCCGGTGTCTCCTCCTCTATCATTATTCAGATGCGATGAAGCTCCGCCATTTCATCATGCGGCAAGCGCTGGATGAGAAGGAAGAGCCGGAGAAGAGCACCGCACTCGGTCATGTGAATGCAATGGTGGCATATGCAGAAGGGGCGGAATGCCGGAGAAAACCGCTCTTGCGCTATTTCGGCGACACACCAATGGACAAGTGCGGCAGCTGTGATAATTGTACAGGACCGGTGAAGGAAGCGGTCGATATCACTATCCTGTCGCAGAAATTCATGTCATGTGTGATACGCACGGGTGAACGCTTCGGCGCAGCGCATATTGTCAGTGTACTTCTCGGCGCGGACACGAAAAAGATACGGTCGCTTTCGCATAACACGCTTTCGACATACGGCATCGGGAAGGAATTGTCGAAACATGCGTGGATGCATCTGGGGCGTCAGCTGACCGTCAATGGCTATCTCGCAGTTGATCCCGAGTACGGCAGTGTATCCCTTACCGCACACGGGGCGTCGGCGCTTCGGTCCGGCGAAAAGATATTCGGCCGGCCCTTTCAGGGAAGAACGACAGCGGGCGAAAAGCGCGCGCCGGATCATTACGATGATGCCCTCTTTCAGCGGCTTCGTGCACTTCGGAAAGAACTTGCACAGGACCGAAATGTCCCGCCCTATGTCGTATTCTCGGACCGAACGCTCACCGAAATGGCGCGCTTCTTTCCGCAGACAACGGAGAGTATGTTGCGAATATCCGGGGTCGGGGATGTCAAGCTGCTGGAATATGGAGCGGTTTTTATTCATGCGATAGCGTCCTATTGCGTTGAAACCGGAATGAAGGAAATACCGGAACAGAAAGCGGATGTTCAGAACGGTTGCGGGGAGCGGACACGTGAGGTGACACCGCAGCGAACGCGCGAGGTGACTACGGCGTATAATGCCGGCGAGAGCATCAAAGAGATCATGGGGAGATTCGACGTGACGCGCGGAACAGTGCTGTCACATCTTGAGCGGTCGTTACGTGCGGGCGATCGTATACGGGCAGGGAATGATATTGCTGAAGCTGTTTCGCCGAATACGAACACCGCGGCGGTATACGACGCCTTCAAGTCGATAGGGACAGAGCGGCTGCGCCCGATATTCGAACATCTCTGCGAGACGGTGTCCTACGACGATATCAGGGCATTGCGATTATCGTATTTGTGCGGCGAGGGATCATCATCTGTCGTACAAGTGACAACGGACTGACATCCCGTCTCTCTCAAGGAGAAGCGGGTGTTCAGTTCGACAGCGATCGAAGCAGCGCGAACAGCGCGGATGGAAAGCGCAGCCCTCGGGGCGTTCGCGCGGCGAGGGGACGCTCCCGGGGATCGATGATAACGGTTCGTTCCCTTTTCGTGCGAGCGTACGGGCAAGCGTCACCAGCGCCGCGGTATACGGATGCTTCGGCTCATCCATGATCGACCTCGTTCCGCCGTATTCCACTATTTCGCCGAGATACATGACCGCAATGCGGTCGGCGATATCGGTAACCACGCCGAGATCATGCGATATGATGATGATCGACATCGATTCGGTTCGGCGTAATTCCTTAAGGAGTTCAATGACCTGGCGCTGTACAGTGACATCGAGCGCCGTGGTCGGCTCGTCCGCGATGAGGAGCGGCGGTGCGAGCATGGTGGCCATGGCTATCATCACGCGCTGACGCATGCCGCCGGAAAGTTCGTGCGGGAACGAGGTGAGCCGCGACGCGGCATCGGTAATGCCGACGCGTACGAGGCGTTCGGCAGCGAGGGCGAGCGCCTTCGTCCTGTCCATCCGCTCGTGCGTGAGAAGCGGTTCGATGATCTGCTCCCCAACGCGCATGACGGGGTTCAATGCGTTCATCGGTTCCTGGAAAATGATGCCGGCGATCCGCCCGCGGAAGGATCGCAGTGCGCGCTCATCGAACGTGAACACATCCTTCCCGTCGGCGAGTATGCGGCCGCGGTAGCTCGTATGGCGTTCATTATGAAGTCTGAGCAGCGCAAGGGCGGTGGCGCTTTTCCCGCTCCCGCTCTCACCGACGATGCCGAGCGTTTCATTCCTGTTCACCGAGAGCGAGACATCGCGTACGGCGGGTATCTCCATGCTTCCCGAACGGAAGTTCACGGAAAGTGATTCCATGCGTATCAGCGGCTCTTGCATGCTGCTACTGTATTTCGGGATGGAAGAATGTCAAGTATGGGAAAATGCCAAGCGTGTATCAGAACGAAAGCGAAGCGGAAATGCCCGCGGTGAATCCTTCGCTTTCCTCGTAAGGGTCATTGCTGAATCGTCGGAAATAATCAGCGGTCGCGGAAATGCCGACGGCAAGGGTATCGTTCCTGATGAGCGTCTGCTCGACGGCAAGACCGGCCGTTGCTGTTCCGATGACCGTTCCGGTACGAGTGCTTAATGATGAGAGCGCGAACCGTTCGCGATAGTACTCGACATCGGCGGCGAGCGCGAGCGATACGGCGCTGCCTTTGAACGCGATGAGCGTGCCGCTGATCGAAATTTCTCCGGCGATGTGGTTGTAGTACCCGGAATTGATGTACGAGGTCGCCAGTATTACGGCGGCGATATCGCCGGTGGACCATACCGATGATACGGATAATGCCGTGTCGAACCTGAACCACTCGGACTCCTCGTTGTGATACGATGCGTTCGCACCGATCGCGATATCCCTGCGTGTCCCCTCGTTGGTGATGACGGAAGCGGCGTTCGTGCCGTAGCCGTGCAGCCGGGATTCCGTGTAGGGGGTTATCGAACCGAAAACACCGACCGATGTTTCTGAGAACAGCGATGTGTTGCATAGTACTTTCGCCGTCAGTATGTTCTCTATCGAATCGAGGTCGGCTGCGGGGTAAAGCACGGCGAGTGTGCGTACGGAGAGTGCGGCTATCATCGAATCATTCATCTCGAACTCAGCGGAAATGGACCCGGATACGCCCACACTGTCGTTCGATGTCCAGCCGGCACGATCGCCCATCATGCGGTAGAGCGTGATGTCATTGCCCGCTGCAACGATCAGTGTGGCCGTGTCCGAGGGGTGCATCTCGAATGACGTTGAAAGCGCATGCGAATACGCGCTTTCCTGACGGTTCTGGATATGCGGCGTGTACGACGGGAAAAAGCTCGTTCTATTGATGACCCCGTCCGTGATACGCCAGCTGTATCCGAGCGACGCCGATATCGGAATGAGAAGGTCACGTGTCCTTAAGCTGTCATCGAGTATGTTCGAGTCATAAAGAAGTCCCGCCTCGATGCCGCCGGTCATGCGGAAATCGCCCGCGAACAGCGCTGCGGCAGCGAACAACGGAATGAACTTACCTATTCGCATCATGACGACGTCCTCTCGAAAAGTGTACAGCAAAAAAGATGGGGATGCAAGCGACCGTCATTGCCGTCGCTTGATGCGCCGCAGCGGCGTTCTTGATTCGGCGTTCCGCTCAACGGCACGTGTAAGCGCATGGCCGCGTTTTCCGTCGCGTATGCCGTCGGCCACGGATTCGAGTATCTCCCGCCGGCTCATGCGCAGTTGATCCCGGTCATAACGGGCGATCACGTTCATGATATCGGCAAGTTCGGTGCGGGTGATGCGCTTCTCGGCAAGCGTGCGTACGAGGGTGCGGCTGAGCGCCGCATCGCTTTGATACGATGAGAGCGTGAGGTATGCGCGTATGAGGTCAGCGATGACATCGTTGCCCGAAGATGCGCGGATGTGTTCGATATCCTCTGCGGTCAGGCCGTTGATCATGGCATCGGTGAAGAGCGTCAACGCACGTTCACGCTCCGCCTTCGGTATGTTCGCTATGTCGGCGATGCGTGCGGCGCTCACGAGCTTTGCGGCACAGTTCGTCACCGCTGTGACGATGCGCGCGCTCGGAGAACGTTTCGCGATGCCCTCGTTCACTTTCGCGGAGAGATACGCCTCGGGTGCGTTGCTGTCGCGCGCGGACCTGAAGGCCGCCTGTATGAGCGCGTTCTCTTCGGGTGTGAAGTAGGTGCCGTACTCGGCTGCGGCGAGCATGGCGGTGAACGCGATGAGCATGATGCGTTTCATGGCTGTGATCGTATCTCCCGTATCATCGGTTCCTCAGTATCGTCAAGAGGAGCTGCAGCCGCGCCGCTTCTTCGGGATGCGCTGCAAGCCAATCGTGTATCCGCGTGCCGTAGCGCCGTAGCGTATCACGTCTGCCGGCAAGCGATCGAATACGGTCGCGCAGCCGTGACCCTTCGACGCGCGATACCATGCGGCGCATCGTGTCATTGAACCTGCCGTAACGATGATCGAGCATGCGTTCGCGGTCCGGCGTGCCCGTGTCCGTGCTGCGTATGGTGTGTGAAAGCGAGCGGCTCACATCGCGTATCGAAACGCCCATGAGCATGGCGGTGTTGGCGCTCGCAAGGGTGTCCCTGAGCTCGGTGCCGCGTATACCGGCGTCCTTGCTCAACCTGAGCATTGCGGCGATGTGCGTCTCATTCCCGCCGTTCGCGAGCATTTCCCGTATCTCGGTACGTATCGATGCATCGTCCGTATCGATGAGCCCCTGTCCTTTGAGCCTGTTGAAGAGCTCGGATCCCCGGCGGTCACTGTCGGCTGCATAGGTTTCTTCCTTGGCCTGTGTGCCGATGGCGGATGCGGTTCCTTTGCCCTGAGAAAGACGCGTGGCGTTCCCCTCGACGGATGTCGCCGCCGGGAAGAGCATTGTCATCGAAAGAAGGAATGCTATTGTTGTTCTCATGGTCATCCTCCGTTCCTACAGTTCCAGTATCGAATTCATGCCGCCGAACTGATCGTGCACCGCTTCGCGGGCCCTGGGGTCCGGTATGTATCTGTCATTATCGATGATGAGCTGATAGCGATATCGCCCCGGCGAGAGTTTGAGCTTCGTTCGCCATACGCCGTTCTCGGAAGTACGGGTCAATGGATGGGCCGACGGGTCCCAATTATTGAAATCACCGACGACATGTATCGCTTTCGCATCCCTGTTGACTATGGATATCTCTACGGTCACCTGCGCGGGACGCAGGCGTAGGAACGCGAACGTTACGGCGAATACCAGAACGGCCGCCGAGGAGAGCACAGCCGCTGCCCAGGCGGGATGAAAAGTGCGCACGGCGCGATGCGGGCGTATATCCTGCATGACGCGCTCGGCCAGAGTGTCCGGGGCATGGGGAGACCGCTCGGAAAGGAGCGGGGCTATTCTTTCGAATGCGTCATCTTTCATTGTTTCGCTCCTCTGTTATGTACCCCGGCCTGGGGGATGATGTTACGCTGCCGTGCCAAAGTCATGAATTTCTCACGTGCGCGGTAAAGCCAGCCCTGAACGGTCCCGAGCGGTACTGACAGCACGGCGGCTATTTCCTCGTACGATCGTTCTTCGAAATGGCGGAGAATGAATACCGCGCGGTATTTTTCGGGGAGTTCGTTGGCGACGGAGAGCGCCGCCCGGGAGAAAGCCGCTCCGTCGATCGCGGAATCGATGGTCTCATCCTGCGCGGGGGTTGCGTCAGAAAGTTCGGTCGTTCGCAGGCGCTTTCGTTTCGCGCGCTTCCTTATGATATTGAGCGCGAGCGTGTACATCCAGGGAAAGAACCTCCGCGAGAGGTCGAATCGCGGCAGTTTCCGGTAGATATGAACGAAGGCTTCCTGCGAAAGGTCTTCCGCTTCATCGGGATCGCGGTTCGCATATCGATAGGCGAGGGAATAGACGGGGTCCTTATACTTTTTCAGGATGGACCGGAACGCTTCGGCATCCCCCGACAGCACACGCCGAACGGCGCTTATATCTTCATCGTCGGAGTCATGGGGGATCGGCTTTTCCATTACCGTATACCATCTACCCCGGGAGTGATGGGGATGTTACAGGGTTCTGCCCTCGTGATACGTACATCCGTGAACCCCTGCTCCGCGAGTGTTGCGATGATGTCCTTGAGCCTTGGCCCGCCGGATGCAAGATCGAGCGTGATATCACTGTCCGTCCGTACGGCCGGTACGGCAATGGCGGCGAGCGCATCGATAAGTGCTGTATCGCCCCCCGTATGGAAACGGAATCGAGCGTTTTTCGGCATGGTGCCGATGCGCCGCTCCGTGAGCCCGATGCGTTCGATGTGCGCGATGCGTATCGTTTCGGGCATCAGCTCGTTGAGGTCGAGCATGAGCCTTTCGATATCGCACCGTTCGCGGAGGCCGGCTTCGCAGTATTCCGCTTCGCTCTCCACGCCGAAGGGCAGGGGGTCGGTGAACGCGATGAGCGGCTTTGGAGAGAACCCCTTCGAATAGGCGAGTGATATGCCGGAGATGGTGAACGCATTCGTGATGAGGCGCTTGACATCGAAGTGTCCGAGGAAACGCGCGTTCCCTGTCCGGGTATACCGCACGAAGACCTTATCGGCAGCATCGGCACGTATATCGGCCGCCTCCGGCGGGGGCGGGAGATCGATCGGTTCGTCCTGTGACGGCGCGCATCCTTCCTCAAGCCCGCAGGCATGACAACCGTGCGTGCGGCAATCAGGTGTTATCTCGCCGGTAAGTGAGCGACGGTATTCCGCATTAAGATGTTCCCGCGACACCCCGGTCGATATGAAGTCCCACGGTAATACCGCATCGAGCGTCCGTGCGCCGAGATAATACCTGGTATCGATACCGGCATCCGCGAACGCTTTCTCCCAGCGCGCAAGCGAGAAGTGTTCCCCCCACGCATCGAAGCGCGCGCCGGCATTGAACGCATGCTCGACGGCGTCCGCAATGCGCTCATCCCCCCGCGCGAGCACGCCCTCGATATGGCTCATCTCATAGGGGTTCGTTTTCAGGAAAACGTTGGTGTGCCGGAACGAGTCACGCATGGTGCCGATGATGCCTGCAATGCGTCGATGGTCCGCCTGCGCAAGGAACTGCATCGGTGTATGCGGTTTCGGTATGAACGCATTGATGCTTACGTTTATCTTCACGCCGCGTCCGGCCGTGGTGCGAAGCGTGTTGAGGAAGAGCGTTATCGCATCCGCTTCTTTCTGCAGATCGTCCGTAAAGCCGATCATGAAATATAATTTGATGAGCCGCCAGCCGAGCGATTGTATCTCTTTCGCAATGGCGAGCACATCCTCCGCGTTCGCCTCCTTATTTATTTGCGCGCGGACATTCGCATCGCCTGCTTCAAGCGCGAAGGTAAGCCCCGTCTTCTTGAACGTTGCGATGCGGTCGGCGACCGATCTGTCGAAGCTGTCGATGCGAAGCGATGGGAGCGTGAGCGAGAAGCCCGCAGCATTCCCCCAGGCGCTCACATATTCCACGAGGCCGCGTATATTCGGGTAATCATCCGCGGAGAGCGAGGAGAGATTCACTTCGTCATAACCGCTTGCCCGTGTCATGATGCGTATCATCTCCACGATGCGTTTCGCAGAGCGGTGGCGGAGCGGACGGAAGATGATGCCTGCCGAACAGAAGCGGCAGTTATGCGTGCAGCCGCGCGATATCTCGACGACCACACGTTCCTGCACGGTGCGTGCATTGGGTATGAGCGGACGTTCCGGGTACGGCGCGTTCTCAAGATCATGTTCGATCTGTTTTCTGATGATGCGCCCTGGCTCATGATAACGCGGCGCATACGCGTAGGGGAATTGTGCGAGCTCGCGAATGATATCGTCGCGTTCCGTGCCCGCCTTCCTGAGCGCGCGATACTTCGATACGAAATTCCGTATCTCGCTGTCGAACTCCCCGACAAGAAAGATATCGATGAACGGAGCGAGCGGCAGGGGATTGTATGCGCACGGCCCGCCGGCGATGATGATGGGCATATCGCCGTTCCTGTCGGCACTTCGTAAGGGAATGCGCGCGAGGGAGAGCATGGCGAGCACATTCGTGTAGAGCATCTCATATTGCAGCGAGAACCCTATGATATCGAATTCAGCGAGCGGGGTCTGCGATTCAAGCGAGAAAAGCGGAACATCCTTCTCGCGGAGCAAGGCCTCCATTTCGTGAGAAACAGCAAAACTGCGTTCGCAGAAAACACCGTCCATACCGTTCATCGCCGTGTAGAGTATCTGTATGCCGAGATTGCTCATCCCTATGATGTAGCGGTCGGGGAAGGCGAGGGCGACGTGGACATCAAAGTCCGTCTTCAAAACGCTGTTGAGCTCGCCGCCGAGATATTCCTGGGGATGAGTAACGCGCGGGAATATCCCGGCAAGTGCTGCTCGAATGTTCATTGTTGGCTCGTGGATTATATACAGCCCGTTGGGTTTAATTGCAAACGAATGGCAGTCTCGTCAACGGAACACCTGGATGCGATTGTTCCCCCAATCAACAACGTACACATTGCCTGCGGCATCGCAGGCTATACGTCTCGGTGAATTGAACTGACAGTCGCCGGTGCCGGGAAAATTGCCGTTCTGTCCCGATCCTGGGGCATGCCATCCGCTGAACGTCGTCCCGTCCTGTCCCCACCATCCGACGAGCGCTCCGGACGGTGCGAATTTCTGAACCCGGTCGTTGAATGTATCGACGACAATGACATAGCCCGCGGGATCGACGCAGAGGCCGTAGGGCATGTCGAATAATCCGTCACCGATGCCCGACCCTCCCCATTCGGTGATATAGCTCCCTGCAGTCGTGAATTTCTGCAGACGTCTGCTGCCGAGTTCCATCGTATAGATATACCCCGCGGGGTCGTATGCAACGCCGTAGGGACTGTTGAATTCACCGAGGCCCGATCCGCCGACGCCGGTTTCGCCTGAACCGGGGGCATGCCATCCACTCGTGACGCTGCCCTTTCCCCACCACCCGAGGAATACGCCGCTTGCAGTGAATTTCTGAATGCGGGCGTTCGCATTATCGGCGACGTAGATGTTGCCGTCCGTATCAAGGGTAAGCCCCTCCGGCGTATTGAATTTTCCATCGCCGGTACCGTTCGCTCCGAATTTCATGAGGAATGTTCCTGTCGATGAGAATTTCTGAATACGGTGATTGCCCGTATCGACGATGAACACATTCCCGTCACGGTCAAGGGCGATGTCATACGGATTATTGAGCTGCCCGTCCCCCGATCCGGAACTGCCGAAGCTTGCATGGTACATGCCCGGTGACGAGAATATCTGCACTCGACTGCTGCCGCCGTCAAGCACATAGACCACCCCGCTTGGGGAAACGGCAATGCCGGAAGGGGAAGAGAATTCTCCCGCCGCCGCGCCGATGACCCCGATCTCCCCGGAGCCGTTCGTATGCCAGCCCGTCGTCGTACCGCCTTTTCCGAACCATCCGCGCATCGATGTTCCGCCGGCACTGAACGAAAGCGAGAACCGCTGTATCGCCGAAGAAACGTGATCGTCCCTGCCGGCAGCGAAAAAGATCTCGTATGACGCGCTCGCGTGCGGGAAGGTAACGCCGCCGGTCGTATTGTTCGCGGTGAAGGCCCCGCGGCTTACGATGCCGGCCGAACCCGCTGCGCCGCCGGTGAAAGCGCCTAATGACGGCGCGCTCGAACCCGCTGCCTTGACGACGTAGAATATCGTCGCATCAGCGGACAATCGGAACGCTATGTCGATAGAAGAACTGTATGGTGCCCCCGGGCGCGGTGCCTCAAGAAAATAGGGGATATCCTGTTCGTACGGAGTGGACGTCCGTATGCAGCTGCTCGCAAGGAAGACGAGCGCAAGTGCACCGACTATAGCCCGCATCGTGATCCCCGTTGTGTGGATGTTGTTCATACGCCTAATTTCCAAGTAATACCGGTAGTAATGCCGAATTCGAACGGTTTTGACGTCGGAAGATTTACCGGAAGGATATATTCTATCCTGCACGCTATCGGTATGGCAAGCGCGGGGGTCAGTGCGAATGAATAGCCGATAAGGAAAGAGGCATGCAGGTCGTTGCCGAGCATGGTGTTCGTGAGCCGTGAAGAATAGGATGCATTGCCCTGCGCGCCGGCGAAAATGCTCGCGACACTGAACCCGCCGCCGGCGAAGATGTTCCGTGTTATCCAGAGACAGAGGTTCACACCCCAGCGAATATCGAGCTGGCGGATAAAACTCCCTTCGGCATAATACGCGGACGGCAGCATCGTCTCATTATCGCCGCACACCGCTGACGCTTCGAGCGATATCCTCGACCCCCCCCAGAGATAATTCTCAAGGAGTGAAACACCCGCACTGAGCCCGCCGCCGAACGATATACCCATCCACATGCCCGTCGATGCGGTGAATATCGTGTTGAACGAACAGGGTATGCGTATGCCGAGATCGATGGATGAGAGGAATTTCCTTGTCTGTGACGCTATCCGTTCCTTATCGGCATCCTCATCGGCTTTTTTCTTCTTCGCCGTTTCTTCCGCGGCCTTCGTGTCGCGTGCGGCAACAAGCCGCTTCTCAAAATCCGCCGTGCGTTCCTTCGAGCTGAACGACTCGAAACGTTTTGCGAATTCCCTGTCGAGCGTCTTCCCTTCATTGACAGCAGCCATCGCACCCGTGATATCGCCTGCGTCAAGACGGACGAACGCGGTGATGATCGCTGCATTCACCTGCGCGGGTTTATCAAGGGCGCTTCGATCGACCGATGACAGCATACGTTCGGCGCCTGCACGGTCGCCCCTGCGGAGCAGCACAAGCGCGCTGAGCATGCGGTACGGCGGCGTGTCGTGCCCGCGGAGAACGTCATCGGCCTTGTCGAGCATGTTCTCGTTGATATACACCTTCGCGAGGGTAAGCTTATTCGCGTCCCTGTCCGGGAAGTTCTGTATCGATTTTGTGAGATAGAGTATTTTTTTCTCTGCAGAGTCGGCGTTCTCTGCGGCCTTGAAATATTTATCGATATCGGTATCAAGGTCTATCGATCGTACGTCGGATTTCCTGAGCGTAACGGTCTTGCCGTCCTTTTCGTAGACGATCTCCTCACCCGTTTGCCTGATTATTTTGCATTCGATCGTCGCGCCGGTTTCAAGAACGATGGAATCGACGGCGCCGCATACCGCCGGGAAAAGCAGCAGCAGTGCAGCAAGTAAGAGCACAGGCATGATGTTCATTGCCTATACTATCTGATTTTTTCCTTCTATTGTCAAGTACGTCGGTAGTGATTGCGGTATGCAATCCGGATAGCCGTGGACTTGACGCGTCGATGGAAATATTATACTATATGAGTATATAGTCATATAACAATACAGGTGGATGGATGAACACAGATACAATGCTTGCTATGAAAGCCGATGTGTATAAGGCGATGGGCGAGCCGTACCGTCTCTCGATCATGCAGCTTTTACACGAACGCGGGGAATTATGCGTCTGCGAGATCATACGCGAGCTTGAAGCAGAACAATCGAACATATCGAAACATCTTTCGGTGCTGCGCAATGCGAATATCGTAGCGATGCGGAAAGAAGGGACGAAGGTGTTCTACAAACTTACGTGCCCTTGCCTCATCGATTCTGATGCATGTCTTGAGCGGACGCTCATGAAGCACATGGAGAAGCGGTTCGCCGCTCTCGCCGGAAAAGAGCGATGAAGACCGTATTGTTCGTCTGTATCCATAATTCGGCACGAAGCCAGATGGCCGAAGCATTTCTTAAAAAATTCGGCGGCGATAGATTCATCGTCGAGAGTGCGGGGCTTGAGCCGGGAAAACTGAATCGCATCGTTGTTGAAGTAATGAAAGAGATCGGCATTGATATTTCCGGCAATAAGACAAAAGGGACAGCGGAGATGCTCGCACAGGCCCGCCGGTTTGACTATGTGATAACCGTCTGCGATGAAAGCGCTGCCGAGCGATGCCCGCTATTCCCCGGGAAGTCGAAGCGACTGCACTGGGGATTTCCCGATCCGTCGGCATTCGCCGGTGCGGCAGAAGAAATACTCGCGGGAACGCGCATAGTGCGCGATGCAATACGGGCGAAGGTCGAAGCGTTCATACAGGAAACGAAGAGCGATGGGTAATGCCATCGCCTTTGGATTAAAAAAAAAAAGTGAAGGAGTTCTCACATGGCTGAATGCTGTTC
Organism: Spirochaetota bacterium; assembly: GCA_038043445.1. Taxonomy (NCBI): domain Bacteria; kingdom Pseudomonadati; phylum Spirochaetota; species Spirochaetota bacterium. Next base: position 21,105 of record JBBTBY010000039.1, on the reverse strand, counting down.
CGGAGGAACGAAACTGCTCTATGCATGCTCAGGCGCCTGCGATCTCGGCAATGCATCAGATCTCGCCGCCCGCAAACTGATGAAGGACGGTTACGCAAAGATGACATGCGTAGCGGCGGTGGCTGCGGGACTTCCCGCGTTCATCGAGTCGGCGAAGGGTGCAACTGCCATTGCCATCGACGGCTGCGGCATGCTCTGTGCGAAGAAGATTCTCGAAGCGGCGGGGGCGAAACCCGTTTCCTATGCGCTCACCGATCTCGGCTATGTGAAAGGACAGACGCCGGTGACGGACGCGCTCGTAAGTAATATCGCGAAACGGATCGCGGCAAAGTAAAGTATGGCGGGACGGTTTCCGTGCGCGAAAACGCCCGTTATGTCGGATCATTGAGTTAATGAGGGCCTCGTATGTGGAAAAGTGCTGTTGATCATTTGTTGTATACCCTGCTGAAATTGCCCGCAGGCAACCGGCTTGTCGGCGCGCTCCACTTTTTCATATTCGACACGGTAAAAATATTTTTCCTTCTTGCAGTAATCATATTTGTCATATCGTTCATGAGGACGTATTTCTCCGTTGCCAGGACACGCGCCCTGCTTGGGAACAAACTCGGCATGTTCGGCAATGTGCTCGCTGCACTGCTCGGCATCGTCACCCCATTCTGTTCCTGCTCTGCGGTGCCGCTTTTCATCGGGTTCGTGGAAGCGGGAATACCGCTGGGGGTGACGTTCTCGTTCCTTATCGCTTCGCCGATGATCAACGAAGTCGCGCTTGTCATGCTCGCGGGGCTGTTCGGCTGGAAAGTCGCACTTATATACATCGCCAGCGGACTTGTCATCGCCATTGTCAGCGGTATTGTCATTGGAGTATTACGGCTTGAGAAATGGATCGAGCCGTTCGTTTTTGAGACCAAGGTCGGGACGATGATAGAGGACAGGATGACGATGCCGTCGAGGTTCCGTTATGCACGCGATCATGTCGGCGAGATACTGAAAAAGATATGGCCGTTCGTGCTCGTTGCTATCGGCATCGGGGCGTTCATTCATGGGTATGTGCCGGAGCAGTTCTTTGCAAAGTATCTCGGAACGAATGCGTGGTATGCAGTGCCTCTTGCAACACTTCTCGGCGTACCGCTCTATTCCAATGCCGCGGGTATCGTCCCCGTCGTGGAGGCGCTTGTCTCCAAGGGCGTTCCCCTCGGTACAGCGCTTGCGTTCATGATGGCAGTGACCGCCCTCTCATTCCCTGAGTTCGTGATACTTCGCCGTGTGCTCAAGCCGAAACTGCTCGGCGTATTCATCGGCGTGGTAAGCGCCGGAATCATGCTGACGGGATTTCTATTCAATGCATTGTATCTTGGAAAATAGACAGGCGTAAGGAATGATTTGAGATGCTTAATTCATTATTCATCTTCGTTGATACTGCGGTCAAGGGCACGCCGCTTATCGCGCTCGGCGTAGCGTTTCTGTGGGGTGTTCTCAGCATAGTGTTAAGCCCCTGCCATCTGTCGAGCATACCGCTTATCATCGGTTTCATGACGGGCCAGAAAGATCTTACGTTCAAACGGGCGTTCATCACTGCATCGCTTTTTGCGCTGGGGATACTCATCACCATGGCGCTCTTGGGTATACTCACCATGACGGTCGGATTCATGGTGTTCTCACGCATCGGCATGTGGGGTTCGGTCGTTGTTGCGGTGATATTCTTTGCCGTGGGGCTCTATCTTCTCGACGTCCTCCCGCTTTCGCTCAATGCGATAACGCCGAAGATACAGAAACGCGGATATCTCGCCGCCTTCCTGCTTGGGCTCATCTTCGGGCTTGCGCTCGGCCCGTGCACGTTCGCATTCATGATGCCCGTACTGGCCGCGGCTGCCGCAGAGGCTTCCGTGAATGCGGTATATGCGTTCCTGCTCGTTCTCGTCTATGCCGTCGGCCACTCTGCCGTCATCGTTGCCGCCGGATCGTTCTTCGAGAAAGTGGAGCGGTATCTCAAGTGGAATGAACGCTCGAAGGCTGTCGTCATTGTAAGGAAGATATGCGGCATCCTGATAATTGCCGCAGGATTGTATCTGCTGAAAGATGTTCTCAAGCTTGTGATCGGAAGATAGTGAAAAGCATGACGATGAGGTGATCCAATGAAACTCCCGAAAAAGTCCGCTCCGTTCGCGTTCGCATTGCTCATGGCGCTCATGCTCCCGTTCGTGATGACGTTCTTCGTCGTGCTCATCACGGCAGGATGGTCGGAAATGTTCTTTGTCCGCTGGATGAAGGCCTATGGTGTCGCCGCTGTGATCGCGTTTCCCGCAATACTTTTTCTCGCTCCGCTCGTAAGAAAGGGCGTCGCGGCGATAACGGAGCAATGATATGAAAGCGAAGCTGCTTGCGGAACGCTGTCCTGCGCAGAGCGATATGCGCAGGCCGATAGCGGCATGCCCGAAGGGTGCTGTCGTTCATAGTAAGGACGAAAGTGCCCCGCTCGGCGGGCGCATCGATATCGATGATGCACTGTGCGACGGATGCGGTATATGCGTGCCGCTGTGCTGCGGAAATGCGATCGCAGTCGAATAATGCAGGGAGGCGGTAATGGTCATTAAGATACTCGGTACAGGATGCGCCAAATGTCATACGCTTGAAGTGAATGCTAAGAAAGCTGTCGCCGAAACAGGAATAGCGGCGGCCATAGAAAAAGTGACGGGCCTCAGCGCCATCATGGCCTTTGGCGTCATGGTGACACCGGCGCTCGTCATCGATGATGTGGTCAAGTCGGCAGGAAGAGTGCTTTCTCCCAGTGAGATAATGCGATATATAAAAGAACAAGGGGCTTTGCCTCGACTGCGCTCGGCAACCGAAGCCCCGTGTTCTCATAATGATAAGGAGTAATCCATGCAAAAGTATTTGATCTCGATGGTCCTCGTGATCGCAGCGGCCATCTGCTTCGGGAAAATCGAAAGCAGTACAAACAGCGGAAACGTATACGCGCCGTTCGTTACCTTCGTCGAGCTCGGTTCGGTGAACTGCATCCCCTGCAAAATGATGCAGCCGGTGATGAAGAATATCGAGGAAAAGTACAAAGGGAAGGTCAAGGTAGTCTTTCACGATGTATGGACAAAGGACGGTCAGAAGTACGGAGAAGAGTACCGTATCCGCGTCATTCCCACGCAGGTCTTTCTTGACAAGGACGGGAAAGAGTTCTTCAGACATGAAGGGTTCTTTCCGGAGAAAGATATCGTCGATCTTCTGAAGAAACGCGGGGTGCAGTGATGGATGCATGTACTTGTGACTGCGGCTGCGGCACTTCGATACGCACGACAGACGCACATGTCCGCTTTCGCGATACGCTTGGGGCGGTCATGATGCGTTTCGGTATCGGGCGGGAGCGCTATCGTACCGCTCCCGGGCTCTATGCGCTCGGCGCACCGGGTAAGGCCTCGCCGGTGTTCGTGACGGCAAATTATAAATTGAGCTTTGATACACTGCGGAAAAACATCGCCGGCCTGGATGCATGGATACTTGTTCTCGATACGAAAGGTATAAATGTCTGGTGTGCGGCGGGCAAAGGTACATTCGGAACTGAAGAGCTTGTCAGCCGCATCAAAGTGGTGAAACTCGCTTCGCGTATTTCGCATCGAAAACTGATACTTCCGCAGCTCGGTGCTGTCGGCGTGGCGGCTCATGAAGTACAGAAGCGATCGGGGTTCTCGGTGATATACGGCCCGGTACGTGCTTCGGACATCGGCGCTTTCATCAAGAACGGCATGAAAGCGACTGATGCTATGCGGCGTGTAGCGTTCTCACTTTCCGAGCGCGTTGTTCTCATACCTATGGAGATACGTTTGTCGCTGCCGATATCTCTCATCGCTATCGCCGCCGCCGCTGCGATATGTCTCATATCACCCTCGGGGTTCGCACTGAAGCGGTATCTGCATGATGTGATAATGGCATCCGTTGTTTCTGCTGCCGCGCTCATCGGCGGGAGCATCCTCGTGCCGCTCCTCCTTCCCGTGCTGCCGAGAGCGTTCTCGCTGAAAGGTGCCATTGCGGCAATTCCTGCCGTTGCGGTGTCATTCCTTCTTGTCCATGATCCGCTTGCCGCGGCTGCGCTCTCGCTCTATGCGATCAGTGCATCGACGTTCTTTGCGCTGAATTTCACCGGCGCATCCACGTACACATCGCTTACCGGCGTGCAGAAGGAAATGCGTATCGCACTCCCGGCGGTGATAGGGGGCGGTGCCGTGTCGATCGTATCGCTCGTGCTGAGCAGGTTCTTCGGGGGCGCTGTATGATGAAGTATCTATCGAATGTTGCCACACTTGCACTTGATGCATCACGATGCAATGGCTGCCGTATGTGCGTGACCGTATGCCCGCATGCCGTATTTGCCATGCAGAAAAAAAAGTCCATCATTGTCGACAAAGATGCCTGTATGGAATGCGGCGCTTGTGCACGGAATTGTGCACGCGGTGCAATAACGGTGCGTGCGGGCGTCGGATGTGCTGCTGCGGTCATAAACGGCATCGTGAGAAAAAGTGAACCGACCTGCGATTGCGGGGAGGGCGACTGTTGTGGATAGTCAGATATCCTGTATCTTGGTTTATATATTTGAAGAGGTGTTTATGAAAATCATTGTGCGTGGCATAGTGAAATATGTAGTGCTATGCGCTGCGGCGTATTTTGCCGTGCTTTCATGTACGGTCATGCGGGCGGCACAGGGTTCTGATAAAGAAAAAAACTCAAAACAGGCGGCAGATGTGGAAGAAGTTGCTGATCGTTCACCTGTCCCGGTGAAAACGTATGCAATACCTGAAAAGCACAAATACCTGTTTATGGAAGTGGAGACAAAGGAAGATGTGCCAAAAATACATCTCAAAGAAGCAAAACTCCTGTTTGAAAGCGGGGAAGCGCTTTTCATAGATGCTAGAAGTCAGGAAGAATACAACCAGTCTCATATAGCGGGCTCTCTCTATATCGGAGCGGACGACTCGCCTAAAAAGATAAAAGCGCAGGCAGAATTGTTGAAAGGCAAGGTTCTCGTCACTTACTGTCACGGTGTTGGATGCCATTTGTCGGACAAGACGGCTTTTAATTTGTTTGATGCGGGTTACAGGAAAATAGCAATATTTTTCGGAGGCTGGCCGGAGTGGACACAGGCTTCTCTTCCCATAGAAAAATATCAACTGCCTGAACAGTTCAAACACCTGCTTGAAGAAGCCGTATCCGTTCAAGGGGTTAAAAACGTATCTCTGGAAGAGGCAAAGTTTCTGTATGACAACAATCTTGCCATTTTTATAGATGTTGATTATAAAGACAAATACAATGAAATCAGTATTGCACGCTCTATAAACATCCCCATAGACAAAATTGACGAAATGCTTCCTGGGCATGAGGGATATTTAAACCAGAAAACTGTAGTTGTTTACTGTCACAGCGGAGACAGCAAGTTGAATAAGGCCGTTGGGAAAATGTTCAAAGCAGGGCATAAAAAAATGCTGAGGTTTGTTGACGCCATGCCTCAGTGGGAAAAAGCGGGATATCCGCTTTTTCGATCTTCGCAGCAGGGGAAGCGAAAAAAGTCCCTATCAATCAACGTATAATAAATATATATCAGAAGGAGTATGCAATGAAACTCTCATTTCTCGACCGCTTTCTCACCCTTTGGATATTCCTCGCCATGGCGGCAGGTGTCGCCATCGGCTATTTCATTCCCGGCATACCCCGGTTCTGGGATAATTTCAGCGTCGGCACGACCAATATTCCCATCGCCATCGGTCTCATTCTGATGATGTATCCGCCGCTTGCCAAGGTGAGATATGAAGAGCTCGGCGATGTGTTTAAGAACGTGAAAGTTCTCGTCTTGTCGCTCGTGCAGAACTGGGTGATCGGCCCCGTCCTCATGTTCACACTCGGCATCATCTTTCTCCGCGACAAGCCGGACTATTTCATTGGTCTTATGCTCATCGGGAGCGCGCGTTGCATAGCCATGGTCATCGTATGGAACGATCTTGCCAAAGGAAGCCGCGAATATTGCGCCGGCCTCGTCGCGTTCAATTCGATATTCCAGGTGCTGTTCTATTCCGTGTACGCATGGCTTTTCATTACCGTACTGCCGCCGCTCTTCGGCATGCAAAGTGTTCTCGTGAACATCACCATACTCGATATCGCGAAAAGCGTGTTCATCTATCTCGGCATTCCCTTTTTCGCCGGGCTCGTGAGCCGCATCGTTCTTATCCGCGTAAAAGGAAAGGTGTGGTATGAGAATGAATTCTCAAAGGCGATAAGCCCTGTCACGCTTATTGCGCTTTTGTTCACCATCGTTGTGATGTTCTCGCTTAAGGGCGAATACATCATAAAGATCCCGTTCGACGTGATACGGGTGGCAATACCGCTCTTCATCTATTTTGTCGTGATGTTCCTCGTATCATTCTTTTTCTCGAAGCGGGCAGGCACGGATTATCCGAAAGCTGCGTCGCTCTCGTTCACGGCGGCGAGCAATAATTTCGAGCTTGCTATCGCGGTTGCGGTAGCCGTGTTCGGCATCGGGAGCGGCCAGGCGTTCGCGGCGGTGGTCGGACCGCTCGTTGAAGTGCCGGTGCTTATCGGACTTGTCGGTGTCGCACTTTACTTTCAGCGCAGATTTTTTAGGGTATAGGGGTTCGACCGAATGTTCATGAGGATAGTCGTATCAAATTCAGGGAATCCGGCATGCCCGCCGTTGAGCTTTGGGATACATTCTTCGATCCTGCTGCGGTGCTTCCGCGCATGGGGGTCGATCGCGATATCGATCTGCTGATCGATATCGGATGCGGATATGGGACGTTCATTCTGCCCGCCGCATCGATGGTCAAACGGGTGCTCGGCATAGATATCGATCCGGGTATGATCGACCATTGCCGGAAAATGATCGCCGAGCAGGACAGGGCGAACATCGATCTGCTGCTCGACGATGTTTCCACCGGGAGTTGCGATGCATACCGGGGAAGCGCGGATTATGTGTCGCTGTTCAATATACTTCATTGTGAAGACCCGGTATCCCTTTTATGGAAGGCGAGATCACTCGCAAAGCCGAATGGTCGCATCGGTGTCATCCATTGGAAATATGAAAAAACGCCGCGCGGTCCGTCAATGGAGATCCGCCCGAGGCCGGAGCAGATCATTGACTGGGCAGCATCGATCGGACTGAGGCTCGATACGCAAGTGGATCTGCCGCCGTATCACTTCGGGCTGATATTTAAAATAGTATAAACGGAGAGAACGATGAAAATCGGTATCATTCTCGAAACAAAAGAACCGGAAAAGTCATGGAATGCATTCCGGTTCGCCGTCGCATCGAAAAAAGGGCATGAGGTCAAAGTATTCCTCATGGGCGAGGCGGTCGAATGCGAGAGCATCACCCATGAGAAATACGATACCGCAGTGCAGCTTAACGCGTTCGTCGACGCGGGAGGTGTCATTCTCGCGTGCGGAACGTGCTTGAGATCGCGGCACATGGACGCCTCTGCGGCGTGCCCCATCTCCACTATGACCGATTGTGTCAACATGGTGGAATGGGCGGATAAGGTCATAACGTTTTAAAGGGCGCGGCCGAAGTCATGCCGCACATATCGGGGAAGCAGGATCGATTGACTATTGTTTTTAGATTTGTACGTTATGCACGTCCTGACAGCAGAGATGCTGAAAGTAAATTCAAGGAGATAAGCGTATGATCCGTAAGCTTATGATCGCGGCGATCGCGTGCGGCTTGGCAGTATCAACATCGTTCGGGGCTGCTAAGCCGCTGGCCATAACAAGCTGGTTGAAGCCGGGAAATTTCATGATGGAAGTCGGGGCGCACTATAGTTATTTCGGGTTCGGTGTCGGCGGCGGAGTTGAATTCGTTTTCGCTGAATGGAGGATCGCCGACGTTGTCCCGCTTCAATTCGGTATTACCGCTCGCGGATATGCGGACTTCGTCCCGTGGTGGGCGTGGGGCTCTTCATTCGGTGTCGGCGGCTTGGCGACGGTCCATTTCAGTATAAAAAGCCTTAAGCTCGGTATTACCTTCGTCGACAATCTCGATTTCTATATCGGCCTTGGCGTTGGGTTCAATATCGTGCCGGGCTGGAACACCACGTATTTGTGGTATTGGAACCCTACCGGGATAGGGTTTTGGTCGTCCGATGGCGTGAACTATTTTATCACGGAGAACCTCGCCATTTTTGCGGAATACAATTACTACGGCGGGAATTCCGGCGGCTCGCTCGGGCTGCTTCTCAAGATATAACATTGTCCGGGCGGCGCGGAACGCCGTTCCAGGTAACATAACAGAGCGGCACCTGCGTTCGCCGTTCAGATATCCGATTAGTTACATAGCTGTATCGTTGCGGTCCCGGTCGGATTATATGGTACCATATACCTGTCGATAGAACCGTGCGGAGCCGTACATGCACTTGAAGACAAATATCAGCGTAACAGCACATCAGAAGCTGTCTTCCCTGCGCCGGCATATGCCCATTGCGGAGATAGTCCCGGTCAAAGCACGGCCCGGACGTGAGGAGCTGAAGCGTTTCGCCGTAAAGCCGAAGAACAATAGAAAAAGCGGCCGTGTACGGGTATCGTTCGAGGCGCGTTATATTTTCGGGAACACACGCTCCACATGCCTTGTCACCGATCTGTCAATGACGGGGGCCACGCTCAAGGTGCAGCAATTCTTCACCGAGGGCGATATGCTTACGATAATCTTCAAGATACCGGACATGGGCGATTTCTCGCTCATGAGCAGGGTGCGTCACGTCAAGGGCGGAAGGATAGGCATTGAATTCCTTTCGCATACGGCAGAGGATGTACGTGTGCTCGCTGAATTCATAAAACGCGAGACGACGATAGCGCTCCATGAGTTCACGCGGAAAAAAGCGCAGATGCATGCCGGTTCGTAGCGCCGCAGGCTGGTCCGCGCCTTGACATTTTAATCTCGCTCACCTATAGTCAGCCGCACGAGCATGGATAAAATAGTATACATCGCGCTTGGCGGGTCGATAGGCGCTGTCTCGCGCTATCTCGTGAGCGCGGCGTCCCAGAAATATCTCTCGAGCATCGCCCCGTGGGGTACGTTCATCGTCAATGTGAGCGGGTGCTTCATCATCGGTTTTCTCTGGAGCTTCGTCGAGGAGAGGATCATATCGCCCAATGTGCGATTGTTCCTATTCACAGGCGTGCTCGGCGGGTATACGACGTTCTCATCGTTCGGCCTGGAGACGTTCAATCTCCTCCGCGATGGGGAAATGCGTCTTGGCGTTATGAACGTGCTCATGAGCGTCGTGCTCGGCATCGGATGCGTGTTCCTCGGATATGTTCTCGGCAGGGTGATGATCAAAGCGGTCCGCTGAAAAAATATTTGGAGATGATCAGCGATACGTTTTCAGCGTCGCTATCTCCCGCGGGAGATGCGTTTCATACGGTTCCCAGTTTATCCATTCGCCGCTCGCCGCTCCGGTGTAGCCGATGCCCCGAACGAGCGCAAGCGCTTTTTCGTGATCGACAATACCCGTGCCGATGGGCGCGAGCGCGTCGTTCTTCCAGTCATGGATGTGCATGTGGCGTATCCATGGTTTGAGCGCTTCGAACGATGAGCCTATCGTCGCGAGACCCATTCGTATCGGATGCAGAATATCCCAGTTCGCGGCGATGTTCGGATGATCCACCCGCGTGAGCACTTCGGCGACATGCGCGGGGTCGCACCAGGCGTCATGCGTTTCCATACAGACGATGACATTGTGTTTTGCCGCGGCGTCAGCAAGCCGCCTGAGCGATGAAACAACGCCGGCTATCGCTTCCTCGCGCGATATAGTATCCGGAAAAACACCGCCGAACACGCGCATCGTCGGCGCACCGATGTCGCCGGCAAGCGTGATGCGCAGAAGTGCATCGGCTGTCATCGCCTCGCGTTTTGCCGGATCGGCGAATACGCATGAAGTGGCGAGACAGGATATCGCTTTGCCGGAACGCGCAACGGCTTCGCGTACACGCTTCCGATCATCACCGGAGAGCGTAACTTCAATGCCGTGTGTATGGCCTGAATCGAGGCGGAGTTCAACCGAGTCGTAGCCGAATCGCTGTGCTGTCGCGAGCACTTCGGCAAGAGCGAGCTCCGGGGTCGAGAATGTCATGAATGAGAATTGCATCGATAGACCTCTTCGAGAATTATTATGGAGAAGATAGGTATATCGATCGTTCGAAGAAATGGACGAAAGCTCAAAACGTATGGAGAATATCGGTCTATGCCCGGCTATTTGAGCGATGCGGCGATCTCGCGATGGAGACGGGCGGCAATGCCGCGGCACTTGTTATTCTTTGGTATGATCACGAGAGATGCTTGTTCATCCAGGCGATCGCGTAACCGCTTGAGAGCGTGAACGATGTTCCTTCGTATACGGTGAAATGCCGCGCATGCGGGATGATGTGAAGCTCTTTGGGCTCGTTCGCCGCAGCGAAGAGCGCCTTCGATTCGCTTACCGGACAGACGATATCGTCCTCGGCGCCGATGATCGAGATGGGGACGCAGAGCGCCGGTACGGCATCCTCGGGGATGTATTCGATGATATGCTTGAGCGTGACGAGCGGTATCTTCGTTCGAAGCGTCTCGTGCTTCTGCATCATGCCGCCGTAGAACGCTTTGGAATCGTCATCGGTGAGTATCTGATCGGGCGCGAGGAGCATTTTCTTGTTCGTCGTCACCTCGCGTTCCCAGACCTTCTGTATCGTTGCGCGCACCTTCGCTTTGCCCGCTTCGTCCTGGCCGCCGAGCACCATGCGCTCGCCGCTCGCGAACGTTATCTGCACGACGAGCGCACGCACGCGCTCATCGTATGCTGCGGCATGTATCGCGTTCGCCCCGCCGAAGCTCGTTCCCCAAAGCCCGATGGCATCGCGCCGGACCTCGGGACGCGTCTGCAGATACGTCATCGCGTTTCGAATGTCGGCGACCTGTTCGAGCGGAACGAATCGCCCCCGCTCGCCCTCACTCTCGCCGAAGCCGCGGTAGTCGAAGACGAGCGCGGCGTATCCGTTGTTCGCGAACGCCTGTGCATATGCAGGGAGCAATATTTCTTTTATCCCGGCGAAGCCGTGACAGAGCACGACGGCCTTTGCGGGCGTTGTCGGCGGCAGATAGAGATGACCGGCGATCTTATTCCCTTCCGAAAAGAATGTTACGCTCTCGACCATGCTCTTCCGCTCCTTGATCGGTGTTGGCCGCTATTGATGCGCGCCTTTACGGATATCCTCTTCCGCTTCCGGGGTGACGAGTGTGTCGTAGAATTTCACGAAGTCGTCGCGTTCGGGCGTATCGCGGAACTTGATGGCAACGCGCGGGTGTTCGTTGAGCACGCCGGTTATCATATACGGGATGATGTAGCCCCATTCGATCTTTTCGCGGAGGGGGAGATATTCCTCCTGAATGAGCTTTAAGACCGGGCGCAGTTTGTATTTCGGGTTCTGCAGAAAGCTCAGGAGCAGTTCCAAACAGCAATTGCCCGGCCCGCGGCCTATGCCGTATACCGACGCATCGAGCATGTTCGCCCCGTCGATGATGGCCTGTACGGTATTGGAGAAACCGAGCTGGCGATTGTTGTGCGTGTGTATGCCGATGGTCTTCCCGGGGAGCGCGTCCTGATATTTCTTCACGAGATGCGTCACGTCCTCGCTGTACATGGCCCCGTAGGAATCGACGACATAGATCGTCGGGATGTCGGTTTTCGAGAGGTCGTTCAATGCCTCATCTATCTCACGCTCGAGATTGGTCGACACCGCCATGATATTGACCGTGGTCTCATAGCCCTTATCGCTTATCATCCTGCACAGATCGATGGCCTTATCGACTTCCTTTATATAGCAGGCGACCCGTATCATCGAAAATGGGGATTCGCTTTTCTTGACGATATCCTTGTCCTCGACGCGGCCGATATCGACCATGCAGGAGAGCGGCACGCGCGGCTCTATCCCGTCGATGACGCGCTTGACATCATCATCGGCAGAGAAGCGCCACGGACCGAATTCCTTCGGATCGAACATCCCCTTGGAGGCTTTATAGCCGATCTCCATGAAGTCGACGCCCGCCTCGGCCAATGCCTGATACGTGGCGCGGACGAAGGCGTCCGAGAACTGCCATTTATTGATGAGCCCGCCGTCGCGTATGGAGCAGTCGAGCACGCGAATTTCCTTGCGATACATGGGGATATGTCCTTAGACCGGAAGCTCCGGTGAATTGGAGGTCATACTAACCGATGGCATGCATTGCGTCAAGGGTGCGGCGCGTTCTTACTTGGGGTTCAGTGCGAAGTATTCAGCCCACGGACTCCTGTTCATGCGTACGAGTTCATCAAGTTTCTTGAGGAGCACGTCAGGATTCACTGGCTTGCCCTCGAAGGCGTCGATGGGTACCTGCTCATCCTCTGTGCCGGGATTAAAGCCGTCACTATCCGCGCTGTCCAAGGCGGTTATCATGAATATCGGAATATGTGCTGTCGCGACTGAGCGACGAATATCAAGCGGGAAGTTGAGTCCTGGCGTGTCGTTCAGCATGAGCATGGCGTCGAGGATGATGACAGCGGGACTGGCTGTGCGCGCCTGTGTAAGGGCGTTCGCGTATTCATATGCTTTAAGCACAGCGTATCCGTTCGATTCAAGGAGAATGCGCATTCCCTCGACGATATCAGCATCATCATCGATCACTAAAATGGTCGCTTTCGGCATGGTGTCCTCCCTCAAGGCGCATCGCTTATATACTAGTGTTTCTATAGTATATATCAGAATATACCTCTTTCACGTGATCTCGTCAAGCGCATGAGCGGCCATTCGTGCCCGATGACTTGACAGGACGGGAACGTTAACTATACTGTACAGGTAGGATTTAAACACACCGATGCGCCTTCACCTGTATCCTGCAGGATCGAATTTCATGCGGCACTTGCCGAGAGAAGGAGCGAAGAATAATGGCAAAGATACTGATCGTTGATAACGACATCGACATCGTGGAATCCATCACCATGGTGTTGCGCCATCGCGGGCATACGGCTGTCGCCGCGTACAACGGCGCGGATGGACTTACAAAGGCATACGCTGAGAAACCCGATTTGATCATACTCGATGTCATGATGGAGACCATAGAGAAGGGGTTCGAGGTATGCGCCGCGCTCAAGAGCGATGGGTCAATGCGGCAGATCCCGATCATCATGCTGACCGCCATAAAAGAGCTTCCCGATATGAATTATCGGCTGCAGGACGACGGAGCCGCTGTCGATACCGATGACCCGAAGGCTGCAGCGACGCTGAAGCCGGAGGCCGATGCGTTCTATGAGAAACCGATAAAGCCCGAGGAACTGCTCAGGAAAGTGGAAGAACTGCTTGCCCGTTGACAACGATATATGCGCTGAGGAAAAGAAGCAGATATGACCCACAGTGTGGACGAGGTCGCCTGGGCGGTGACAATGCGTTGGCTCGCTGCCGCAGGGCTTGCGGCGGGTGCCTTCGCTGTCGGTGCCTTCGGCGTCACCATAGAAAAGACCCCGATACTCATGACCGCGGTGTGCATTGCCGTGTATAATACAGGGTATGCTGTCTTCGTCGCGGGGCTGAGACGCAGGAAGGTCACCGCTGCTCCGCGTTCGCTCGCGAATTCGCAGGTGATACTCGACCTTATCTGCATTACCGTTGTCCTTCACTTCACCGGGGGGGCGGAAAACCCCTTTATGTTCTACTATATCTTTCACGTCGTCATTTCGGGGATCATTCTGCCGGCACGGTATTCCGCGCTCATGACGCTTTTCGCATCGGTGCTCTTTCTCTCGATGGTATGGCTCGAATATGCGGGTGCGATAGCGCATCATGCAGTGCTCAATTTTCTGCCGGCGCCCCTCTATTCGAACACGTTGTTCGTCATATGTGTATCGTTCGTCTTCGTGAGCCTCATGTTCATCGCGCTGTACATGGTCACGAACATCGCGGGGCGTCTTGCTGAACGCGAACGTCGTATTGCGGATGCGAACAGGCAACTGAAGGAAAAGGACCGCGTAAAGAGCGAGTATGTGCTCCGTGTTTCACACGACATCAAGGGGCATATCGCTGCGATACAAAGCTGCATACATCCTGTTCAGGCCGGGATAACGGGGCCGCTCACCGATGATCAGAAGAACTTGCTCGATCGCGCCGAAACGCGGACGGAGCATCTTCTGGCATTCGTGAAATCGCTCCTGAACCTCACCATCGCCCGTCTGAAAGAAGGGACCGACAATGAGCGGTTCGATATCGCGCGTACGGTGTCCGGTGCCATCGAACTCGCGCTCCCAACCGCCAAAAACAATGATATTGCCATCGATTCTGATCTTGCGCATGACTGTCCAGCGCTCGTCGGTTCATCCGCGGAGATACAGGCGGCGTTCCTTGAGCTCATCTCAAACGCGATAAAGTATACGCGCGCGGGCGGAACGGTGCGCGTGACCATCACCTGCGGACAGGATGCCGTCATCGCAACGGTGTCCGATGACGGCGTTGGTATTCCCGCCGGGGAACTGCCCATGATATTCAATGAATTCTATCGTTCGTCACGTACCGCTGCCGATGTAAGCGGAACGGGACTTGGCCTTGCGATGACCAAGCATGTCATCGAAAAGCACGGGGGTGTGATTCATGCCTCATCGGTGGAGGGGCGGGGGACCGTTTTCTCCATTGAGCTGCCCGTTCCACCGGTAAGAATATCGGGGTAGGCGCTTTTCATTTTTTCGAGCCGGCAATAAATAGTGCTTTCTTTTTATCCCAGGAGAATATGATGGTCTCATATTTCGGCATGGCAAAGAATGCTGCGTACTCTGCCTTCTCTTTGCTGCTCAGCCAATCCGCGGTGCGATACAGCTCCGCTTTTCCGGAGAACACCATGAGTGTTGTAACGATGTCGGTGCCGTAGCGCGGGAGTTCGGTACGGATCATGTACAGATGCGTTTTCCCGATGACCGATTGTATGCGTTTGATGTCATGGGGATCCTTCAGGAACAGCGAAAGCGATATCATCGGAGCGCATTCGGCGGTGCGGTCAACAAGCATGCCGTCGCGCAGGATGAACATTGACAGAGCGCTGTCACCGGCGACCCCGTTGAAGGCGAACTGATTGAGCGCAATATGCGGAACGCCGGATGCGGCAATGAACACCGCGCACGCATGACCCGTCGTGCCGCCGCCGGTGCCGGGGTCTTCCACGAAGAGATAACCGTTCGGTATGTCCACGGTCGGTTTCAGTTGTTCCTCGATAATTGACGGTGTCGTATACACGCCGTTCTTCAGGGTAAGGATGAATTTCGGGTGCTTGAACGCCTTGTCCGGTATCATACGATAATAATCGACAATGGTCAGTCTGTCGGCGGCCGGCAGCGATATGATGCAGACAGCTATCGCCGCCATTGCGAGGGAGAGGGAACGTTTCATACGCGCCTCCGGGAATAGTCGTGATGCAGCATGCCGGAAATGCCCGATCGCGGACGATGCACGTTCGCTGCACCAGCGCAATGTTCCCGGAAGTATATGCCGGCGTCCGCGAGTCGTCAAGCGGAGATCGGCCGGCGTTTTTGACACGCGAGTGACTTGCTGGTATGGTATCATCAAACACCCGTACCGCCTCGCTATGCTTGTTCAACGGCTTCGCTTACGCGATGAACGCAGATAGAAAGGAGATTTGGCATGGTTTTTTGCTTTAAAATGAACTCAACGTTTCAATGCGGCGTTGAGGTCGTTCAGTACTTTCAGCGGGCCGACATACTTGCCGTTGACATAGCTGTCGGAAACGACCTCGTCATTCTCGTTCAGCAGTACAAGGCAGGGAATACCGGTGCCGCCGTATTTCTGTTTCAACGTGTTTCTTGCGCCGTCCTCTGAAAAACGAACGGCGAGCCACGGCATAGCATCGGTTTTCATATAATCAAGCATTGCGCCCTCGTTTGCATCCGAGCTGACAAGCACAACTTCGAAATTATGATTGGTCTTCTTCGCCTTGTAAAATTTCACCAATAACGGCGTGAATTTGCGGCAAGGCGCGCACCAGCTCGCCGAAAAGTACACCAGGAGATAGCGCTGCTGAGCGATGTACGATATGTCGCGTTTTTCGTTTTCCGGATTTACGAGCGTATCGCCGACGGTAAAAAGGAAAAGCGAATGATTATCTTTTTTTTCATCTTCGGGGACGACCGGTGTGGAGACCAGGAAAAGTACGATACAGGCGGCGTACGGCAGAATACGATGGTGTATCATTGCGTTCTCCGTCGAAAGCGGCAATTGGAAATGTTGCGATCCGCGACGAACAACAATAGACATAGTATACATTCGTTGTATACCGGCGTCAATCATCGGCATTGATGCGAAAAGAGATTGACACCCCCGGCACTCTGCACTATACTGCGTCGTATCCGGGAAACATCTATGAAAGACACGCTCTCATTCCTTGAAAACGTGATACAGCGTTTCGATACGCTTTCCGCCGAGGAGGTAAAACGCCTGTTCGTGCAGGTGGCGCGCGAGTATGCCGTGAGCGCGCTTATCATCGATAATCTCAGGGACGGCGTCATTGCGCTTGACCGCGAGAACCGCGTGCTCGCGGCGAACAAGCAGGCGGCGTTCCTGCTCGGCGTCGGCGCCGATGACCGCGGCAAGGACATCAAAGGGGTGTCGCTCCCCGATTTCCGCGACGCGCTCATGGAGGCGCTCGCTGCCAACGAGAATGTGCGGAGGACCATACGCGTGGAGCGAGAAGCGGTGCCGCGCATCATCGATCTTGAGGTGCTTTCGCTCGGGCAGTCGGGCGTCATCAAGGGATCGCTCATCATCGCTTCCGACATCACCGAGGCGGCGGGCAAGGACCAGGAGATGAAGCGTATGGAATATCTCGCAAGCCTCACCACGCTTGCCGCCGGTGTCGCGCATGAGATAAAGAACCCCCTCGGGTCGCTCGATATTCATATTCAGCTCATCGAACGGCTCCTGAAACGGCAGGATCAATCATCCAAAGATGTGAAGGACATGCGGGGGTTCATCTCCATAGTAAAGGAAGAGATATCGAGGTTGGAGGATATCGTCAACAGCTTTCTTTTTTCGGTGCGGAAGATCAATCTCGATCTCAAGCCCGTGCGTGCGGGCGATCTTATCGCCGAGACCGTGGGGTTCCTCAAATACGAGATAGAGCGCGCGAAGATAAAGGTGGATGTGCGGCTGGACGAAGGCGTGCCGGTGCTCGAGGCCGATCAGCGCTATATCAAGCAGGCGCTCATCAATGTCATACAGAACTCCGTCGACGCCCTGGCCGATTCGCGGACGCGGCGCATCGATATACGCGTGAGCTACGATGAGATGCACAATGCCGTGCAGATACGCATGCGCGATACGGGCGCGGGGATAGCGAAGAAGGACATGGGCAAGTTGTTCGAGCCGTATTTCACCACGAAGACGTCCGGCACCGGGCTTGGGCTTACCAATGTGTACCGCATCATCAAGGCGCACGGCGGCGAGGTGACGGTGGCGAGCGATGAGGGGAAGTACACCGAGGTGACCGTATCGCTCCCGGTGACCGTGGCCGAGCGCAAGCTCCTGGAAGACACGCATCTGAAGACACAGAAGACCGAGGTATAGCATGGCGACCGTACTTATCTGCGACGATGAAAAGAACATACGCGACGGCCTTCAGAAGTCGCTCGAGTATGAGGGCTATATCGTTGAAACGGCCGAGAACGGCAAGCAGGGCATACAGCGCGTATATAAGGGCGGCGTCGATCTTGTGATAGCCGATCTCAAGATGCCGGAGATGCCCGGCGAGGAAATGCTCGCGGCCATGCTCGAGTTCGACCGCCACATCCCGGTCGTCATCATAACCGGTCACGGCGACGTGGAGAAGGCGGTGGAGATGATGCGCCTGGGCGCCTACGATTTTCTCACCAAGCCGCTTAATCTCGACAAGCTCACGCTCATCGTCGCGCGTGCAATCGAGAACAAATCGATGCGACGCGAGAAGGAAGTGCTTGAACGGCGTGTCGATTATGACGGGAATTTCCACGGCATGGTCGGGCGTTCGCGTTTCATGCAGCGCGTGTATGAACAGATACGCAGCGTTGCGCCGACGAAGGCAACCGTGCTCATCGAGGGGGAGAGCGGCACCGGCAAGGAACTTGTCGCCGATGCCATCCACGCCCTTTCCGACAGAAAGGACCAGCCGCTCATCAAAGTGAACTGCGCCGCGCTTTCCGAGGGCGTGCTCGAGAGCGAATTGTTCGGTCATGAGAAGGGCGCGTTCACCGGTGCGCTCGGCCGGAAGATAGGCCGTTTCGAGGCGGCCAACCGCGGCACGATATTCATCGATGAGATAGGCGAGATATCGGCGGCGCTTCAGGTGAAGCTCCTGCGCGTGCTCGAACAGCATATCATCGAGCGGGTCGGGTCCAATGATCCGGTGCCGGTGGACATACGCATCATCGCTGCCACCAACAAACGGCTCGCCGACGAGGTGAAGGAAAAGCGTTTCCGCGAGGACCTCTACTATCGGCTGAACGTGGTGCGCATCGATCTACCGCCGCTCCGCGACCGCCGCGAGGACATACCGGTACTCATCGATAATTTTCTCAAGGAATTCTCCCGGGAGCACAAGAAAGAGATAACGCAGACAGCGCCGAAAGTGTATAAGATACTCTCATCGCATCAATGGGAGGGGAATATCCGTCAGCTCAGGAATACCATCGAGAATATGGTCGTCATGGCGCGCGGCACATCGCTCACCGAGGATAATATCCCCGATGAGATAGCGGCGAAGGCGTCCGCGGGGAATTCGTTTTCCGTGGACGAGATGGTCACGCTCGATGAACTTGAGAAGCGATACATCAATCATGTGCTTGCGGCAACACAGTTCAATAAGCTCAAGGCGGCGAAGGCGCTGGGGATTGAACGGGCGACGCTGTATCGGAAGATAGGGGAGGAGTAGGGGGCGCTGCCGCGCCGAGAAAGACCGCAACTTGCAGCGGTACACAAGTATCATTCTTTCTGTATGAAACCTATCTTTCGCTTCGGCATGATCTCCTCGTTCAGCATTTTCTCAAGAACTTCAAAAACAATGGTGAATTGCTTGGCATATTTTTTATCCATTTCGTTCAATCTTGTTTTTAATTCTTCATACGACGCGAGCATGCTGCGTATGCGGGTAAATGTCCGCATTATCGTAATGTTCACTTGCATTGCCCGCTTGCTGCTCAAAACACTTGAAAGCATGGCGATACCCTGCTCGGTGAACGCATACGGAGCATAGCGTCTTCCGCCCCATCTTGAGGTCACGATCTGTGATCTCAAAATAGTATATTCCTCATCGTTCAAGCGGAGAAGAATGGAAAAAAAAAGAAGTGTCGCACGGAGGCCACGGGGCTCACGAAGGGGGACGCACCCCTAACCCCCAGCCCCTTCCCCCTTTTTCAAAGGGGAAAGGGAGCGCTTGTTGTGTATCATAAATTATCGTCTTGATGGAATGCGTTATTGCCGGCTTGGCGTGAGACTTGTCTACATGTTCAGGGCGATGGGAATACGATCGGGGAAAGAGAATGTCACGCGAAGACGCGAAGACGCGACGAGGGAAAAGAAAAAGAAGAAGTGTCTCACGGAGTCCACGGAGCTCGCGGAGGATAAGACGATAAAAGAAATTGGAGGAAGTGATGCCGTTTTTGTCTGTGTGCAGTACGTATGACGCAAGAATAATTGACAAACCTCAGCGTTTCGATATAATCAGCGCATAATTTATACGGAGAAACAAGATGTTCAAACGCGTGATCGTATCGCTTCTCATCATTACCGCGGTATTTGCAGCCGAAAAAAAACCGCGTGTTGCCGTGCTTGCGTTCAATGCCAAGGGTGTGTCGACGCTTGAGGCTGAGACGGTGACGGAATTGTTCTCGTCCGAGCTTGTTTCCTCACGCGCTTTTGATGTGCTAGATCGGGCGAATATGGATAATATTCTCAAGGAACAGCAGTTCCAGCAGACCGGCTGTACGGAGACCGCCTGCGCGGTGAAGCTCGGGAAACTGCTTAACGTGGAGTTCATGATATACGGCTCGGTCATGAACGTCGGTGATAAATTCTATGTATCGGCGAATATGATAAATATTGAAACGTCGAAGATAGAAAAGTCCGGCAAAGAGATCGCTGACAGTTTTAAAGAGATAAATTCAGCCATTCGGCGTCTTATTGAAAAGCTTACCGGCGTGACCATGGAAGAGTCCGAAAAGGGCACGAAAATAAAGTATTTCGGACGGATCACATCGGTGAATGGGAATGAAGTGACGATGAACGCAGGTTACGATGACGGTGTACGCCCCGGCGAGGATTATATCGTTCTTTCAGGGAGAAAGGTCAAGCGGCGCAATGACCAGAGCGGTATGATGGAGAACGTCAATGAACGCACCGAAATAGGGAAGTTGAGGTTCGTGACGGTAAATGCGACCGATTCAAAGGGGTATATCACGGCAGGTTTCGTGCCGGCTGGAAGCATGGTAGATCTTAAGACTGTAACCGTAAACAATGTCAGCCCATTGGCTGTTTCATTGGTTTCGATAATATCTCCCGCTGCCGGAGCATTTATGGTCAAAGATAATCTTGGTGGACAGATATTAGGTGTGTCTTTGGAGTTATATCGAGCATTTTTTGTTTTTGATTTGATATTCATCCGACAAACCTATGTGCCTTGGGTTGGTGATACTTATAGAGGTGGGATTACCCAATGGTTATATTCATCTGGCGGATATTTAAGCGCTGAAGCATTCGTTATCGCGATCGTTTACTTAAGCGGAACTGTAGTGAATGTGGTCATATCGACAATTGCAGCAAATTATAATGCAAGTAAATACGATGAGCTTTCCAAATTCGCTTACGGCAATGAACTTTCTCCGATATCGTTCGCAATAGTACCGACACCGAATTTCGACGGAATGAGCGCGCGGTTCGCGTTGCGCTGGTAGGCACAGCCGGAATAGACTTCCGCACAGCGTCCTGCCGACACTCCGCACAGCGTTGCCGACACTCCGCACAGTGCTGCCGATGTCCCGCACAGTGCTGCCGATGTCCCGCACAGTGCTG
>JBBTBY010000038.1:2114-5215 GCA_038043445.1 Spirochaetota bacterium | reverse complement strand
GGGATCCAACAGCTGGTTCACTAACTGCTGGTTCTCCAACAATACCGCGTCCTTTACCAACGCAACGCTTCATTTCTCCAATGTCGCTGCGGTTATGTATCCGGCCATCATTTCAAATTGCGTATTCTATGGCTCCGGCGTCGCGCAGAACGCTATTCCCATATTCGAACACGCAGCGGAAATGACCAATCATGTGATAGTATCGAATTGTTTCTACACGAATACGCTGAAATATCTCTACGTGGAAACAAGTCCCGTATTGCGGATAATATCGAACGATCAGGTTTCACAGCTGAATATCGGGAAATATTTCAAGCATGATGCGACGAATGCCCGGTGGAATATCGTCATGCCGCAGATGATGATAGCGTCGAATACGAACACCGGCGCACTCTATTTCGACCTGCAGTCGGCGGTGAATGGTGCGAATGACGGGAATGAAATCCGCGTACGCGACATGGTTCTCACGCGTGGGGACGAGCAGTTGAATGCGCTTGCGCTTACCAACGGCGTTTTCATCACGAATAAGAATAATCTGCGCATCATCGGCGGGTATGATGCGGCGTTCGCATCGGTGACGGGTCATAGCGTGCTCGATGGCGGCGGAGCGGCATTGTCGAATCGCCTTCTGTATATCGCGAACCTTACCAATCTGGCGATGAGCAACTTTGTCATACAGCGCGGGGGCAGTAATGCCGGCACGCCATCGATCGACGGTTCCGGTGTGCTCGTATCGAATATCGGATTTTCACTGCTTTCAAATATCATCGTAAGTAATTGTGTTTCCAGGGACGGCGGGGGGATCAATGTCGTTCTCTGCTCGAATTCCGTGCTGTCAGCCGATGTCGTGCGCTGCACTGCGTCGAATAACGGCGGGGGTGTTCAGCTCTTCCGCAGCAGGGATACCATCTGCAGCGGCACGCTGGGAAATAATAACGCTCTTACGTATGGAGGCGGGCTGCTTCTGTATTACTGCAGCAATATTACGGTGAACGCGGCGATTGCAAGCAATAATGGCCAGTATGGCGGGGGTGTTACGCTTCTCTGGGTGACCAACAGCACAATGAACTCGACCATCGCCAGCAATTATGCATCCGGGAACGGCGGCGGATACTATATCTATGACGGCAGCGGCAATACGGTCAACGGACTCGTTACCAATAATTCGGCAGTGGTCATCGGCGGCGGCGTATCGGTCGAGTACACATCCAATAATATTGTGAATGCCGATGTTGTATATAATAAATGCGCATTCGGCGGCGGCATATCGGTCTATTATGCCAATGATACGACGGTGAATTCCATCATCGCCGATAATACGGCCACTTCCGAAAGCGGCGGCGGTATTTTCATGACTTGCGATCTGCGGAGCAGGATATATGCGACGCTGTTGAGCAATACCGCTGTCGCAAGCAGCGGCGGCGGTATTGCGCTGTTGTCCTCGACGAATGCGATCGTAAGCAGCTCCCTGTACAGTAATAAAGCGGTCACGGGTGGCGGCGTTTTCGTTTTCAGCGGATCCAACAATAATTTCACGAGCTGCTATTTCTCGAATAACACCGCGACATGGACGAACGCGATCATGCATTTCTCAAATGTCGCTGCGGTGCGCTATCCGGTGACAATATCGAACTGCGTGTTCTACGGCGGCGGGAATAACGCCATACCGATGTTCGAACAGACGGCGGAAATGACAAATCATGTTATCGTTTCGAACTGCTTTTATACGAATACGCTGAAATACCTGTATGTGGATTATGGCGGTCCGATAATATCGAACGACCAGGTAAGCCAGCTGAATATCGGAAAATATTTCAAGCATGATGCGACGAATGCAGCGTTCAATATCGTCATGCCGAGAACGATCATCGCCTCGAATACGAACAGTGGGGTGCTGTATTCCGATCTGCAGTCGGCTGTACATGGTGCAAATGACGGGAATGAAATCCGCGTACGCGACATGGTTCTCACACGCACCGACGAGCAGTTGAATGCCCTTGCGCTTACCAACGGTGTGTTCATAACGAATAAGAATAATCTTCGCATTATCGGCGGGTATGATGCGGCGTTCGCGGTACAGACGGGATATACCGTGCTCGATGGTATGGGGTCTTCATCGGTGTCGAATCGGCTCGTGTATATCGCCAATCTCACCAACCTTTCATTCGACGGCTTTGTGATACAGCGCGGGGGGAGTAACGCCGGCGTGCCGCAGCTTGACGGTACGGGTGTCTATGCTGTCGGTATTGCGCGATCGTTTATCAGCAATGTGATCGTAAGCAACAATAGTTCGACCAATGGCGGCGGAATAGCGTTGTCCGCCTGCACCAATATCGTTCTCGACGTTCATGTTTTCCGCAATACGAACGCGTATTTCGGAGGCGGTATCAGTCTTGATTCATGCATAAGCAATGTGGTGAACGGATCTGTCGCGCAAAATAGTGCGGGGGATAACGGCGGCGGGGTGTCGCTTTACAGGGACAGATCGTCCATTGTGAACGCAGACGTGGGCAGTAATTTTTCCTCCACCACCGGCGGCGGGGTTGAGCTGTATCTTTGTTCGAACAGCAGGGTGACCGGGTCGATGTTCAGCAATACCGGGAATGGGGGCGGGGGCGGGGCGCATGTCTGGTACAGCACAAATTGCAGTATAACCGGAGCCCTGATAAATAATTATGCACCGTCAGGATGTATCGGCGGCGGTCTGTATCTGATTTACGGGTCCAATAATACCATCGATGCGACGATATCGAATAATATCGGGGGTATCGGCGGCGGTGTGGTCATTAGAAGCAGCATGGGTAATGTGATCCGTGGGGTTATTTCTGATAATACGAATATGTCCAGCATCGGCGGCGGGGGAGTGCTGCTCTATTTTGCTACGAATAGTGTCATAGAGAATGCAGTGTTTTCCAATAACAGCTCTGTCTATGCCGGCGGTGCGATCCATGTGAACAGCGGGTCGAATAATGTCATTCGGAGTTGTTTTTTCTCGAACAATATTACGGGGGCGACGAACTCTACACTATACTTCACGAATGTCATGGCGAAAAACGATGCCTATGTTGTCTCGAACTGTGTATTGATGGGGGGGGGGGGGG
>JBBTBY010000038.1:0-2104 GCA_038043445.1 Spirochaetota bacterium | reverse complement strand
CCCCAGCTCATTATGCGATGTTTGAACATGCGCAGGATGTCACTAACCAGACCATCGTTTCCAATGTGTTCTGGACGAATACGATGTCGTATATCTACGGTGAACCGACGGGAGTCATCACGATATCGCAGTGGAATAATATCAATACGGTGAATACGACGAATGATGCGCTCTATGCATCGAATAATATTGTTATGCCGCAGGGGCCGCCTCCGATCATCGCGTCGAACGCAACGGTCGGCGGGACATTCAGCGTACTTCAGGCAGCAGTGGATGCGGCCTCCGCCGGCGACGAAATACGCGTGCGCGACATGGTCCTTACACGGAACATCGGGCAATTGAACGCACTTTCCGTCACCAATGCACTGTTCATCACGAACAAGAACGATCTGCGCATTATCGGCGGATATGATGCGGCGTTCGCGGTGCAGACCGGATATACCGTGCTTGACGGCGAAGGGGTTGCCCCCGATAGCCGTATCGTCTTCATCACTAATCTTGCGAATCTTACCTTCAACGGATTCGTCATACGCAACGGCGGGACGAATGGCGGGGTTACATCGCAGCACGGGACAGGACTTTATATCTACAGCGCGGTCAGTTCGCTCTTCACGAATATCATCGTCAGTAACTGTACTTCGGTCAACGGCGGCGGCGTGTATATCAATTATTCAACGAACCTCATGCTGTATGGTGATGTGGTGAACAACACCGCAAGTTACGGCGGCGGCATCTATGTGACCACCAGCACGAACAATACGGTGAGCGGTTTCATCGCCAGCAACACCGCCAATAGAGGCGGCGGTATCTATATGAACGGCGGCGCACACAATTCGATGCGCGGGATGATTTGCAGCAACTCTGCCGTCAGGGGCGGCGGGTTGTTCGTGTACGGCGGGTCGAACAGCATCGTCCAAAGCTGCATATTCTCAAATAACGTGTCATCGGCAACCAACGCAACGATCCTTTTTACGAACGTGACCGCGCTGGCCCCGTTCACCGTTTCGAACTCTGTATTCTATGGGGGGGGCAGCGGCTCGTGCGCGATACTGGAGGAAGCCCCCGATATAACCAATCACACTATTTGTTCCAATACCTTCTGGACAAATACGCTGTCGTATCTCTATATCGAGAGCGGGGATCAGATAATATCGAACGACCGCATCGATATACTCAATTCGAATTCGACGTGGCATGATGCCGCGAATGCTTCAATGAACGTGGTCATGCCATTGCTTCCGTATATCGCAAAGATCACTAACACCGGCGGACAGTATACGAATTTGCAGGAAGCGGTTGCCGCAGCAGTCGCCGGTAATGAAATACGTGTGCTTGCGACAAATCTCACGCGAAACGCCGGGCAGTTGAATGCGCTTGCGCTTACCAACGGCGTGTCCATAACGAATAAGAACAACCTGCGTATTATCGGCGGGTATGATGCAGCATTCGCCGTGCAGACGGGTCATACCGTACTTGACGGCGGCGGTCTCAACAGGACGAATCGACTTGTGTATATCGCGAATCTCACGGATCTCCTTTTTGACGGTTTTGTCATACGGGGCGGCGGGTCCAATGAGACCGCAAAGATACTCGACGGAACGGGCGTGCATGCCTCAAACATTGCGTTCTCGATATTGTCGAACATCATCGTGAGTAACTGCATATCGTCCAATGGCGGCGGGATGAGCATTGCCAATGCGAGCAACTGCCTGATAAGCGCACTGGTGGCGAACAATGTGTCGACGAATGTGGGCGGGGGCATGAGCATCGACTCCTGCAGTTTCGTTACGATACGCGGCTTGGTGTCGAATAATACCGGCAACGACGGCGGCGGCCTATCGATACAGAACGCCACGAACTGCACCGTGGATGCGACACTGGCAGGCAATAATGCCTCGGTCGCCGGCGGCGGCGTTTTCATGCTGAGCTGTCTCAGCAACACGATAAGCGCACCGATGGCGCGCAATACGGCATTGAACGGCGGGGGTGTGCGCATTAAGTGGAGTTATTACAGCACGGTAAGCGGTGCCGTAGTGAGCAATAGCGCAGGGGACAATGGCGGCGGCGTGTATCTGTTCTACGAGACCAACAGTTCGATCACCGG
>JBBTBY010000037.1 GCA_038043445.1 Spirochaetota bacterium | reverse complement strand
CGAAACTGGCCGCCGCATGGGGGACATCGTTCAATACGGTCCCTTGGCAAGATCAGAGCTAGACAGTTCACCTTTCAAGGGCCTCGTCCTCACATGGAGGACCGACAGGCCGCTCGGAACTGCTGTTGAGGTAGAGGGCTTTGCCAATGGCCAGTTCACACGGCAAAAGGTCGGGACGGCTTACGCTTGGCAGATCCCTAACATGACAAGCGCATCCGGCTATCTTATACGCGCCCGCAGCGGAGAGGACATCGACCTGCAAAAATATCAGATTGAGAGCCAGGGCGGAAGTTCGTCCGAATTTCGGCGGGAGCACCTCAACGAATTTGGCGCAAGCGCACCCATCGTGCTGGACGCTGGATACGATTATATCGCAAATGAAACCGGATGCGAGCTTATCCGCAAATGACATACACGCTCAGCATGCTCGACGGCCGGACGCTGTCTTTCGATGAAACCGCCGGCACGCTCACCAATAGCGCAACGGGGCTATTGGCGGGCACGTTCATACTCAAAAATGCGCAAGGCACATATTTATTTCGAATAGACGGTATCGAATATGAGGCGGCTTTTTCGAACGGCGATCCTCACGGCGGCAGCCCGGTCTGGTACGATATTCTGCCATGGCCGCATGAAAAAACGCAGCGTGTAACGGTCGGGC
Source organism: Spirochaetota bacterium (assembly GCA_038043445.1). Lineage (NCBI taxonomy): Bacteria > Pseudomonadati > Spirochaetota > Spirochaetota bacterium. Next base: position 18,557 of record JBBTBY010000037.1, on the reverse strand, counting down.
ATGTAGAGGCGTGGAAATGAAACGGCTCGAAACGGTATCGGAAAAACGGTGAACGAATGACGAAACGCAATAAAAAACCAAAAGGCAACCGTGTATGCACTACCGGGGGGGTGCGTCTTCTCCTCGGAACGCCGGCGAACGCTCGGCGCACGTACTGTAGGATACTGCGGGCCTTTGCAAACGATGAATTGCAAGAGGAACGTTATCGCGCCTTACTTTTCGGAATGACCGGGTATCTATCGTATTTGCGTTTCGAGCATGACGTGGCCTTCGGTGAACGTTTGGACGCTCTCGAAAAAAAACTTGATGCGATGCAGCGGGGAATACCATGAATAGGCAGCGGGCATACGGCCTCGAAAAAAAGCTACGTTCGGCAATCGCAACGGTAAAGGACCCGCGCACAGTATTCGAGCTGCACGGCGTTTTTTATGACGCAGCGACTGGAAAGGAAATGCCGGGCGACGAAGTGAAGGAACGGCCTCTCATTCATCTATCCGACGCAGAGGAGCTTCGAATATGACTACTCACGAAACGCCGCAACCGATATGTTGGGACTGTGGCAAGATAAGTTGCCGTGACAGGAGTGATGAGGTTGTATTCTGCTCAGGCAATATCCCGCGCACAGCGGAAACGGACGCAAAGAATGAACAGCGCTTCCGAAAGGCGCAGCAGAATATCGCCCGCTACGCCGGGCAACCGCTGCATCGCCAATGTATCGACTGCTCGCGGGCCTGTAAAATGCATATTGAAGCTCGGCTTGGCAAGTGCTTCCTGCGCATGCCGCGAGGGGGTGAAGCATGAACGCGAAACTGTGCGAACATTGCAATTGCAAGAAACCTGGGAAATGTACGGTATGCCAATGCCGGAAATATGCCCCGCTTGCGCCGCGCATAGATCGTACCGATACGCTCCTCGATGAAGCGGACGCGAAACGGCAGGCTGCGGCAGATAGGCGGCGCGTATGATATACGGTGTACCGAAACGGCCTTTGATGTCGGAAAAATTGATGTCCGCGTCAATCCCACGTCAACGTACATTCGTTGCAAGTGTGAACGCAAGGGAAATATGCGAGGAAATGAATACAGGCCGACAGATATATAGTCGGTTTGCCACTCATTCCTCACGAGGAGGGCAATATCTTTGCCATGGCATAGAAGACCTCGCCACGGCGATTGAAGCTATCGTATAGGCCATTTTAAACAATGGGGCAATGCCCCGGGAGAAAATTATGAACGACACCGAGAAATCATCGAAAGACTTTGCAAGCGTTGAGGAATTCGCCGCAATGCTATCGCTGAGCGTGTGCACCGTCCGGCGCATGATCGCGCTCGGAGAGATTCCGGCATTTCGCGCGCGCCCGCAAGGCCGCAGATATATTATCGATGTGCGCCGGGCGCTCGAAATGATGCGTCAAAATAAAGTCGGTTGACTATCCATGAAATTAGAATTAGATTATGAGCGCGTAAGCAACGCAAAGCGATTGTGTCGCTCCCAAGTGGAGGGAACACGATGGCTTTAAGAATCGTTCGATACATTCATGAAAACGGTGTTCGGCTCGGGGTTTACGACTTCGATGCAACCGTGCTCGGGAAACGCGAGCGCAAGCGCGTAAGCGCCCCGACGAAGGAAGCGGCGCAAGCGATATTCAAGCAATGGCTTGAAACGCTCGCAACGGGTACGCGTGAACACAAGCTCTTTGAAAAATTGAATGAGTACCTAGAGTATTCCAAAGAGCATAAATCGCCCCGTATGGCAGACGAAGAGCGGCGGCACGTTGCGTTATTCCAAGAGTATTTCAGTGATATGCCGTTAAGTGAATTTCGGCGGCATACTGCTGAGGATTATATCTGTTGGCGCAAGGACCACCGCGTAAATGGTGCAAAGGCCGTAAATCCGGCGACCATTAATCGCGACTTGTCAACGCTTCGATACTTTTTCGGATGGTGTATACAGCGCGAATACTTCACTGCGCACAATCCGATTTATAAGCTGCACAAGTCAGAAAAAGAGAATGAGCGTATCGTATGGCTTACGGCTGAGCAAAAGCAAGAGATATATGACAAAGCGAGCGACTTTCAGCGGCGTTTTCTCAATATCGCATTGCTTACCGGTATGCGGCAATCGGAAATTGCATCGCTTCGGTGGGGGCAGGTCGATCTGAAAAACGGATTGATTCAGCTGTTCAAAACGAAGAGCAAGCGCAAGCGCACGATAAGAATACCGAAAGCGTTGACGGATTATCTGTGCATGATACGCGAACAAGAGCCGTTTTTTCATGACGTGCTGAACCGAAACGGTGAGCCTATTGAATGCGCAACGCTTGACAAGTCATGGCGCTGCCTGCGCCGGAGGCTTTCGTTCCAAGCAACGAACGGAACGAAGCTGCGCTTTCACGATCTGCGGCATGCATACGCTTGCGATGCGCTCATGCAGGGGATGACGAAAGAGGAATTGCAGATACAGCTTGGACATTCATCCGTGCTTATGACGGAAAAGTATGCGCGCTATATCGGTGATATTCCGGCGTCAAAGGTCGATGGAATGACAATACCATCACCGCTACAGGTGGTAAAAATGGCATGAAATGTCAACGTGGCGTCAACGGCGCCCGCTCGAATGCTCTTTGAAAATTTTCGTTTCGGAATGCGTTGTGATTATTTTACAGCGTTTCATGCTGATGTAATCAAATGTGGACAGGGCAGGATTTGAACCTGCGAAGACCGGAGCCGACAGATTTACAGTCTGTTGCGTTTGACCACTTCGCTACCTGTCCGAGTGGTGAGCGCGCATTATACGCGAACGTCTTTTTTTGTCAATACGATGCGGTTCTTACTTCCGATTTCCAGCGATTGAGGAGCGCTTCCGCCTGAACGAGCTGCGTGCGGATGGACTCGGGCCCCGTGCCGCCGGATGATATCTTGCGCACCCGCGCCTGAGATACATCGGCAGCCTTGTACACGTCATTGTCGAATCGGTCGCTGTAGGTGCGATATTCGGCGATCGTGAGCGATGCGAACGTCTTTCCCTTCTCAGCGGCATCGCGGACCATCCTCCCGACGATGTTGTGTGCATCACGGAAGGGAATGCCCTTTGCGGTGAGATAATCAGCGATGTCGACGGCGGAAAGGAAGCCTTGGTCGCAGGCTTCGCGCATGCGCTCTTTGTTGAACGTAGCGGTTTCGAGCGTGCCGCGCACCATCGGTAAGACGGCGAGCGTCGTATCGATGGCGTCGAAGAGGGCTTCCTTGTCCTCCTGCAGGTCCTTATTGTACGCGCTCGGCAAGCCCTTCATGACGGTAAGCATGGTGATAAGGTCGCCGAAAATGCGGCCGGTCTTCCCGCGCGTGAGCTCAAGCATATCGGGGTTCTTCTTGTTGGGCATTATCGATGAACCGGTGGCGTAGCTGTCGGAAAGTTCGATGAAGCGGTATTCGTTCGAATTGAAGATGATGAAGTCTTCGGCGATGCGTGAAAGATGTGTGAAGAGTATCGCGGTGTCCGCGAGGAATTCGATGATGAAGTCGCGGTCGGAAACCGCATCGAGGGCGTTCTCGCTCACACGGGCGAATCCGAGCTCGCTGCGCGTCATCTCGCGCTCGAGGGGATAATTGAGCCCGGCAAGCGCGCCGCTCCCGAGGGTGAGGATGTCCATACGGGCAAGGCAGTCCTGCAGTCGGCCGATATCGCGCGAGAGCATGAAGAAATAAGCGAGTATGAGATGCGCGAGCGATATGGGCTGCGCCGGCTGCAGATGCGTGTAGCCGGGCATGAGCGTATCCGCATGCGCTGCGGCGATGCTGTGGAGCGCGCGTTCGAGCGAGAGAAGCTCGTACAGTATCTCGTTCGTCTCGCGCTTGAGATAGAGCCGTATATCGACATTGACCTGATCATTCCTGCTCCGCGCGGTATGAAGCTTCCCCGCCGTATCGCCGATGCGTTCGCGCAACGCGTTCTCGATATGGGTGTGTATGTCCTCGTGTTCGGCGGTGAAGGGGAGTTCGCCTTTTTCGATGGCGCCCTCTACCGCAGTGAGCCCCGCATCGATATCCCGATATTCCTTATCCGTGAGCACGCCTATCTTCGCGAGCATTTTCGCATGGGCGCGGCTGCCGAGAATATCCTCCCGGTAGAGGCGCTTGTCGAAATGTATCGAGGCGTTGAATTCTTCGATAGCTTTGTCTTTTTCGCCGCTTAAACGGCCTTCCCAGAGCTTTTTCATGGCGTTTCCCGTCGAACCGGATATTTCGGGCATTGTACCGCATGGGTATAAAATAGCAATGAGAAATCCAGTTGCATTTTTTCGGCGTTGCGCTATTATCCGGGATATATCCAACGTGGAACTGTGATAATTACGGAGGGATCCTATGGGGCGGATCGTATACCTGTTCATGATGCTCATCGTATCTTCGCTCTTCGGCGCGGCACAATCCGGCGGGGCGGATAAAAAACTCAAGGCGAATGTTGCGGTCATCGATTTTGTCGGCAAGGAAGGGATAAGCAGGCAGGAGGCCTCATCGCTTTCCGATGTGTTCCGCTCCTGGCTCGTCACCACGGATTTCTTCACCGTCGTCGACCGTGCGAACATGGATAAGATACTGAAGGAGCAGGAATTCCAGCAGACCGGGTGTACCGAGTCTTCCTGCGCCGTTGAGCTCGGGCGTATTCTGAACATGCAGTATATGTTCACCGGGACTATCGCGCGTTTAGGCGAGACCTTCATCATTACCGTCAATATGCTCAATGTCGAAACAACGAAGATACTGGCATCGCGCACACGCAAGGTACGGGGCAGCAAGGATGCGCTCCTTGATGAAATGGACCGCGCCGGGAACGATGTGCTTGATGCCGTGAAGAAAGAGACGGGCGTCGATTTCCGCGCATCGGTTGAGCAGCAGATAGTGACCATGTACATCTATTCCGGCGATACCAAGCCCAATGAGGCGAAGCCGGTGCTCCTTCTCAGCAGCATCGGTGCGGCCGTGCTCGGCGGCGGTCTTAATGTTACCGGCGTGCTTCTGCAGAGCAGCGCCACCACGGCGAGGAATGAATACCTTGCCATTACCGGCTATCAGCCGCAGAGCATGTTCGATGCGAAGTTTACCGTCTATCGTGATAATATGAATATCGGCTCTATCCTGAACATATCCGGATTCTCCATGTACGGTATCGCGGCGGGGCTTTTCGCGCTGTGGCTCATTGCGCCCGACGCGGTGCTCGATCCGACAAAAGTAAAAAAATCCGATACCACGGATACGAAGAAAGCACCGGACGGTAAAGGGAAGGGGAGCCTGCGCGGATACATACTTCCGGCACCTGACGGCATGTCTTTCGCGTTCTCGTACGCTTTTTAAGGGGGATGACGATGAAAAGGATTATAATACTGACTGTCACGATATCGGTTTTCTTTACGGGATGCATCGAGTTCGTGGATAATTCGAAGCGCTCGAATCCGTGGGACCCGCTCGGGGCATTTGCGTGGACTACTGTAGCGAGTGGAGCAACACCTCAGGCCGGATCTATGCTTGCTGCTCAATGTGTTGGCGGGGATGTATATGTCGCTTTCAAAGAGGCCTCCGGTGATACGGTGTGCGGTAAGATAAATACACTCGGTTGGACCAAGACTGGCGGGAGTATTCTTATATGGCCGACGGAGTCGATCGGAATTGCATTGGCAATAAATACTACCAGCTCCCGGCCGGTTGTCCTCTATTCGGTGAACCCATTGCTTGAGGGGTTTGTTCGGGAATACGACGGGAGCTCATGGCAAACGAGCGGAAACTTTGCGCCATGCCACAACGATAAAATACGTGTTGCAGTATCTCCGGTGAGCAATAAAAAGGCATATGTTACGTGTCGCTTTACCGGGGTAACATTAAAAGTAACGAGAACGAATTCTCAATCGGACTTGGGGTCACCCGCAATATTTGCAGAAAGCACTCCGACCGATATCGCAATAGTCGCGGGGACTGTTACCGGTGATGCGTATGTAGCATATACACTTCCAAGTGCCGTTGGAGTTCAGCGCTGCGCTGGATCGGGAGATAATACGGGGACTTGGGGGGCGCTTGGTGCGAGTACAAATATTGCCGGTGCGGCGGCATATATCTCAATGGCTGTAGATAGCGCTGAGAATATATACGTCGCGTATCAGGATCAGTCTCAGGGGAATAAAGCGGTTGTTCGGAAATTCAACGGAACATCATGGTCGACACTTGGCACAACAGCATCCGAAGGTGCGGCGGCGTGGATATCGATAGCGGTGGACAAGGATAATGTTCCACATCTGGCGTTCTCTGACGGGACAAGGGATAATAAGTTGACGGTTGTGCGATACGACAATGGAATATGGGCGAAGTACGGTTATGGCATTTCATCATCTGCGGCAACGGAGATCATCTTACTTGGAAGCAGAACATCCACTACATTTTACGTAGCGTTTTGCGATGCCAGTGCCGGTGGAAAGATTACGGTCCTGAAAAAATAGCAGCGAGACATATTCCGATCCTCCGTGAACTCCGTGAGAAATATTCTTATATTATCTCTCACAGAGCACACAAAGCTCACGGAGAAGAGAAAGGATGAGCATTCTGCGGGCCATCATATTCTCTGCGTGAGAGAGCAGTGTCAGAGCTTCGTGCCCGACGCGCCGAAGAACCGGTAGCGCAGTATCGCGTCTTCCCCTGACACTATGAGCGCATTGCGATAGGCCGTACCGGCGCATTCGCCCGCGAAGAGCGATGCGTAGAGTTCCCCGACGAACCGTACATCGAAAGCGTCCGCAACAGCGCCCATTGACGCAATGACGGTATGCGCGCCTCTGCGAATGAGCGCCGGTGCGAGATGTGCCGTATCGGCGGCATTGACCGGCCGTGATGTGCAGGTGTGCAGAACGACGACAGCCGGCATGGACGATGCCGATACCAGATCGCGTATCGTGTATTTCCCGCGAAGCGAAAGCGCGGAGCCGGTGCCGTGCGAGATGACATGCACGATGTCGCTGCGGGAGAGAATGGCGGAGAATGCAAGCGGTGTGACGGGCGTGCGTATGCATTCGCAGGTAACACCCGGGCAGCGCGATGCCATCTCGTATACGGCGTTCGCTTCCGTCCCGGCGTGAGCAAGCCCGTCGGCGGCGATAATGGCTGCGGATATCTGTTTTCTCGGTGTACGCTCGCGATGCTCCCCGCGGGGGATGAACCCGATGAGCATGCTGTCGGCGAGGAACGATACGCCGTCATGCATGAGTTCCCACGGCAATGCGCCGGTATCCGTATCGACATCGATGTATACGCTTCCCGTGCGCGACGCCATGCGTTCTGCTATCGGGGAGCCGCTGAAGAGCGCGGAGAAGAACGATGCACCGAGCGTCCTCGATCCCTGACGGGCATCGATGCCGGTTCGCGGCGCCTCATGGATGCGGCGGTATACTGTTCGAAGCGAATGTATGAGCGATGGCGAGAGGGCTACCGACGATGAAAGGATGAGCGGATGCGACGAGTGTTCGAAGTAGGTGAGTGAATATGATCTCCCGGCCCTCACCGCTGAAAGCACGGCATTGGCGCTTCCGTTCGCTGCGCGTAATTTTCCGGTGAGGATATCCGCTTCCGGTCCGGTAAGCGGCGAGAGCGAGAAGTCTCTGGTGTCGATGAGGTGGAATGCGCTGCGGCGGTATGCCTTGTCGTGAAGCATGCGCACCGCATATTTCCCGTTGCGTGCCTTGCGTGCCGAACCCGCACCGAAAGGGCCGAAGACGCGGCAGCATCGCCGATCGTAGAGGAATATCGATGCTTCTGATCGAGCGAGCCTCTCGGCGTCGCGGCGGGGTAATAGGATGTTCTGCGAGCGTTTGCCTGAAAAGTGATCCGCGTTCTGTGTTACAAGAAAGTGTTTCATCGTCCGTGCGTTACAGCGAGCGATGTCATCGCCTGTTTCAATGAGCGAACGGGCATATTCTCATAGCGTGCGATGATCTGCTGTACGGCATCGGAGAAACCGTTCTCGGGAATGCCGTCGGTCACGCGCCATATCTTCCTGTGTTCCGATCGGCTTCGTTTTTCATACGCATAGAAGAGCGACTCATTGATCTTTTCGGCTCTCCCCGGATGTGTATAGCGTATCGATACCGCGCCCTCTTTCCCTTTCAGGCGAATGAGCTCTTTGGCGAGATCGGCGATGCGCACGGGCTTCCCCATGTCGAGAACGAACAGTTCGTTCCCGGATGCGAGACGTGATGCCTCAATGACGAGCGATGCCGCTTCGCTTATGGTCATGAAATATCGTTTGATGGACCTGCTCGTAACGGTCACCGGTCCGCCGGCCTCTATCTGACGTTCGAATATCGGCACCACGCTGCCGCGGCTCCCGAGCACATTACCGAAACGCACCGTGGCAATGGCCGTTTTTTCCGGCGTGAGCGAAAAGAGATACCGTTCGACGATGCGTTTTGATATCCCCATGACCGATACCGGATCGACTGCTTTATCGGTCGATATGGCGGCGAAACGGGCGATGCCTGCGGCGAGAACCGCATCAGCGACGGTCTTTGTGCCAATGACATTATTGGCGAAACATTCCCGCACATTCGTTTCCATGAGGCCGACATGCTTGTGCGCAGCGGCGTGGAACACCGTATCGAAACGCACCGAGCGGAAAAGCCCTTCCATCCCGCGTCTGTCCTTTACATCGAGAATGATCGGGGTGATATGCGCGCGGGGAAAGGCGGCGATGAGCTGGCGCATCGTCTCGAAAATACTGTTCTCACCGTGGCCGAGGAGAAAGAGATTCTCAGCGCCGTATTCAAGCGATTTCTTCGCGATGACGCTCCCGATAGACCCGCCGCCGCCGGTGACGAGCACGGTCTTCCCGCGGAGCATGCGTTCCGTTCGATGGCTGTCTATCTCCACCTCGCCGCGGTTGAGCAGGTCCTCAATGCGCAGTTCACGCACCTCATCGATGCTGAAATCATCGTTCGTCAATTCCATTATCGAGGGCACCGTGCGCACGGTGATCCGGCGGCCCTTGATGGCGTTCATGAGGTACTGGAATTTCGACGAGGTGAAATAGGTGATGGCGACGATGATCTCATCGACATCGAAGCGTTCGAGGACGAAGGGGAGTATGCCGATGTCGCCGTTGACCTTTACACCGAGTACATACTGGTTCTTGAGCCGCGCATCGTCATCGATGAGCGCGACGATCTCGTAGCAGTCGCGTTCTTTCAGTATCTCCCGGATTATCTTCTTCCCGGAATACCCGGCGCCGTAGATGACGACGCGCTTGACGTTCTTTCCCTCGCTCATGGATGGGGATTATAGCATGCGTGTATATGCCGCGCAAGACGGGCTGCGCACTGTATCATTCAACAAAATAGATGTACGCGTCTTTATGCCTGGTGGTTTTTTTTACCTTGGCGAGCTCAGCGGCCGCATCGTCTTTGGCCGCGAACCTTCCCATTTTGATCTTGAACACCGGATCGCCGCTTTTGTTCGTTTCTTCACGGACGAAGGTCAGCGGGAAATTCTTCTTAAGCCGAGTCCCTTCGTATTCCGCCGATTTTTTTTCGGCGCTCACCGCCAACTGTATGTAAAATCCTTTTCCCGATACCGATTTTTTCGCATCGGCAGTCTCTGCAGCGGCCTTTTTTGCGGTAGTCGTTATTTTCGTCGCGGTTTTCTTTGCCGGTGTCTCATCGGCGGTCTTTTCTACTTCTTCGACCGCTGCCGTCTTCTTTACCGCGGCTTTTTTTGCAGGCGCATCGAGGTCAGCCTCAAGCTTCTTCCTGCTCGCTGTGTCGGCCGCGGCAAGTTCATCCAGTATGCTTTTCTTCGTGTCTTCATCGGGTTTGACCGTATCGATGGCATGTACCGTTTCTTCTTTTGCACGCGGTATCACCGGCGATACGACGATATTCGTCGGTCCTGTTTCCTGGCGCGGCATGAACGAAACGAATGTCTGTCCGCCGTTCTTGATGGCGAAATACCATCCGCCGGCGAAGGCCAATCCGACGACGAGAAGCGAGGTGATAACGAGGAGGAAAATGCGCCCTTTGCTGAGATTGACGACATACATATCGTGTTCTACGATATGGCGCTCGAAGTCCTCGGGGGGCGGGGGCGGGTTTTGATAGTCCGACATAGCAACCTCGCAGCAAAACTGAGCACCGTGCGGAAGGCATGGGTGCCGGAAGTGTTCTTTATTATTATATCGGAACGGGAAAGCGACCGCTTGATATCTTTTTGACGGGCAAGAAGCCGCATGGCGGCCGCTTTTTTCATCCTGCGACAGGTTACAAGGCGTGAAACGAGCGTTGATGACGGAACATCGATATGTATTACGCGATCACAGATCGCATCGAGGCGCATGCGGTAGAGGAGCGCGGCATCGATGATGATATGGCCTCGTGTGCGGCGTATCGTGCTTCGGACCTGCGTGCGCATCCATGGGTGAACGATATGTTCGAGCAGGGAAAGCTTTTTCTGAGATGCAAAAACGACAGCGCCAAGGGCTTTACGGTCGATGGCGTTCTTCGCCGCAACCGTCGGTCCGAATGCGCGAAGTATGGCACCTTTCTTCGCGAGAAGCGCCTTATGTCCGAGCGCATCGACATCGATGATGCGGGCGCAAAGTTCGCGGGCGAGTATCTTTGCCCCAAGCGATTTCCCGCTTGCCGCCGCACCGACTATGCCGATGATAAGCCGCTTAGATGCCATAGGCCGCCTCGATGGCATATCGTATCGCAGCGGCAACGGTCTTTCGGCGTATGGCCGCCCTTACGCCGGTGAATCGATGATGATATGCCTTGCAGCCGTGCTTTGTCGCGACGCCGATATACACGGTACCGACAGGCTTTTTCTTCGTACCGCCGAGCGGGCCGGCAATACCGGTCGCGGAAATTGCAACGTCGGCATGCGCGCGTTTCAGGGCGCCGCTTGCCATGGCGCTAGCGCACACATCGCTTACCGCGCCGTTACGCGCAAAGACCAGCGGGCGTACACCGAGAAGCGCAGATTTCGCCCGGTTCGCATAGGTGATGAAGCCGTACTGGAACACATCCGATGAGCCGCTTATCGATGTTATCTCTCCGGCGATGAGACCGCCGGTGCATGATTCTGCGGTGGTGATGATAAGTCCCTTTTTTCTGAGCAGGGCAACGAGCTTAGCTGTGCCCATCACATGCCCCCGGCATCGATATCCCAGTCGCCCATGAAACGGACCTCCGGCTTGAGTTCTATACCGCGCTTCTCCTTCACCAACGCCTGAACGCGCTGTATGAGGACGGCGACATCACGCGCGGTGGCGTTCTTCCTGTTGATGATGAAATTGCCGTGATACGGTGCCACCTGTGCGCCGCCCTCGCGCATACCGAGCAGCCCCGCCTCGTCGATCATCTTCCCCGACGGGATGCCGATGGAGTAGTCGTTGAGGAATATCGATCCTGCCGACGGGAAACGGAAATGCTGTTTCGCTTTTCTGTCGGCGAAATTCTTTTTCATTTCCGCGCGTATGCCCCGCTTGTCCCCGGGCGTCAGCCGGAACGCCGCTTCCAGTATGATGCGCCCGCCGTGCTGGAACGGCGTCGATTTGTACGCGAGCTCCATATCCGCACGCGCGATCGTCTTTATGGAAAGGTCGCTGTCAATGTAGCGCACCGAAACGAGTATGACCGCTATTTCGCTCCCGTAGCATTTCGCGTTCATATACACGGCGCCGCCGACGCTCCCCGGCAGACCGTACGCGAATGACATGCCGGCAAGCGAACGCCGTGCGCACAGTACTGAAGCCCGGCTTATCGCCATGCCCCCTTCGGCGAAAAGCATCGTTCCTTCAAGGCGCCATCGCCGCATGCCGCCGAGCCAGATGACCATGCCGTGTATCAAGCCGTCGGAGAGGAGCACGTTGGTTCCGCCGCCGAGGACATGCACCGTGAGCCCGTGTTCCCGCGCCGCGCGAAGCGCATCGATGACATCGGCCTCTGTTCTCGGGGCGATGAGATACTCAGCACGCGTGCGTATGCGGAACGAATTGAGCCGTGCAAGCGATGCGTTCTTCCTGATGAATGGGAGGTGACGTTCCAGTTCCTGAAACGCAGCGCCGGTCATGGCAGATAACGCTTGATGTAATCGATGAAGAACATGATGACATGTATCAGTATGCCGAATATCAGGCCGGATGATATGCCGGATACGATATCGGTGCGAAACGATACTTCCTTTTCCTTGTCCTCGAACATGAGCGAAAGCACCTGCACGAGTATGGTCGTTACGATACCGGTGATGATGATGGCGATGAAGAGATAGACGCGGCCGTGTTTCAGCACGACCGTGTAGAGGATGTTCGACAGAAAAAAAACGAGCGATGATATGATGCCCAGTCTGAGCGAACGCTCATACGCCTTTCTGTTGATGCCGCCGATGAGCTTCGGGAGCATATAGATGACGATGGCGAGCACGAGCGACCCGAGCGAAAGCCCCGCGATAAGCTCCGAGGAGAGCACCGTATTGAGGTAATCCAGCCGCTCGCGGAGGATATACAGCGGATCGTCAAGGAAATGAAAGAACATATTGGAAAGATACAATGCCGAGAGCAGCACGCTCAGTATAATGAGGACGAGCACCAAACGGTCGATGAAGCTTTTTACTTTCTTCATATTATTTTCCGCGCGGTTACAATTGCTGCCACGATACAGAACAAGGGGTCATGACCCCTTGTTCTCTCATTCCTGCGATTTCCATCACGCATGAGCATGCTCTCCCGCGCGTTCATTTTGCCTTTCCCTCCACGATAGCGATCTCTTCTTCCGTCGACCCATACAACTTATATCAGCGCATCTATCGCATCGATCTTCGTTCTCATTTGTCCGCATATTGGTTAGTATATCATGGGGAAAATGTTTTTCAATCACTATCCGGCAACGCGTTACTTTCCCGCAATGCGACACATTCCCGCAAGATCAGGGTATAAAAAAAGCCGGACGTCAAGTCCGGCTTTTTTGTTCTCAGATGCTGAATTACCAGCTGCGGCCGCCGCCGCCGCCGTAGCCGCCTCTGCCGCCGCCGCCGCCGCGCGGGGAATCGGTCTTCGGTTTTGCTTCGTTGACCTTTATTGCGCGTCCGTCGAGCTGCATGGAATCAAGAGCTGCGATGGCAGCTTGTCCGCCCTCGTCAGTTTCCATTTCCACGAAGCCGAAGCCTTTTGCCCGGCCGGTCTCGCGGTCGGTGATGAGCGATACGCTCACGACCGGTCCGTGTTGTGCGAACAGATCCTGGAGCTGTTCTTTGGTTGTCGTGTAACTGAGGTTACCGACGTACAGTTTTTTCGCCATGCGAATGTCCTCTTGCAGGTGTTTCCTGCTGTTCTAAAATGTAGGAGGTTGACTCAATACGTTCGTCTGAGCTCCGCAGATCAGATATCGTTCTTGAAGTATCGCAAGGGAATATCGGATGACTGGCTCGTTCAAAAGAACAGATCTTATACTAACCTTCTGGTCAATACTGTATCATAACGTATCGATAATGTCAAGCGCGATGCGCTGCCATCCGCTATTCCGGTGCCGGACGTCCGTTCAGCGGGCCATGAGCCGTGAAAGGAGGAGCGCCATCTCCAGAGACTGCTCGTAATTGAGCCTCGGATCGACCTGTGTTCGGTACGCTTTCGTCAGATCGGCCTCGGTAACACCGGAAGCCCCTCCGAGACACTCGGTAACATCGTCGCCGGTAAGCTCAAAATGGACGCCGCCCAGATGCGTACCGCTGTCCGACAATATGCGGAATGCGGTCTGCAATTCATCCAATATCCTGTCAAAACGGCGTGTTTTCGTGCCTCCATTGACCGATTCCGTGTTGCCGTGCATGGGATCGCAGCACCAGAGCACGCTTTTCCCCGCACGCATGACGGCCTCGATAATGGGCGGGAACTGCTTTTCTATGTTCGCAGCGCCGAAGCGGTGTATCAGCGTAAGCCGCCCGGGTTCATTCTCGGGGTTCAAGAGAACGCAAAGTGCGACCACTTCATCGGGCGTCATTGTGCCGCTGATCTTTACCGCTATGGGGTTCTGTATGCCGCGGAAATATTCGATATGTGCGCCGTCGAGCATGCGGGTACGATTCCCTATCCACGGGAGATGCGTACCGAGATTATACCAGCCGCTCCTGCGCGGGACCCTGCGCGTGCAGGCCTGTTCGTAGAGGAGATGGAGCCCCTCGTGGCTGGCGTAGAAATCGACACGTGCACTGTCGCCGAGCGTGCCGCCGGTAAGTGTCTCCATGAAGCGCAGCGATTCGCCGATGGAAAGCACCATACGCGCGTATTCCCCTGCCAATGGCGAGCGGTTGACGAAGCCCAGTTCCCAGTATTCCGGGTGATGCAGGTCGGCGAAACCGCCGTCGATGAGGGCACGAATGAAATTGAGCGTTATCGCCGAACGCTCGTATGCCCGGAGGAGTAGTTTCGGGTCGGGTGTGCGGGCCGCTTTTGTGAACGGCGTACCGTTTATCATATCCCCGCGATAGGCGGGCAGTGTAACTCCGTCGCGAGTCTCATTGTCGCTTGAGCGCGGTTTCGCGTATTGCCCGGCGAAACGCCCGACACGGATCACTCGTTTCTTGCCGCCATGCACGAGCACGAGGCTCATCTGGAGCAGTATCTTCAGTTTTGCGGTTATGATATGCGATTCGCAGTCGGCGAAACTTTCGGCGCAATCGCCGCCCTGGAGGAGGAATCTCTCGCCGTGAACGGCTTCGGCAAGCTGCTGCTTGAGCGCTTCTATCTCCCAGCTCGTAACGAGCGGCGGGAGCTTCGACAAACCTTCAACGGTAGCATTCAGTTCAGCTGCATCGGGATAGTTCGGCTGCTGCTCAGCGGTCTTCGCCTGCCAGGATGTCGGCGACCAATCGCTTTTACTGGAGGGGGTGTTCGTTCTCGGGGCAGCCATGATGCGGTTTCCTTCGGGTGATTCGCGACGTAGTATACCATGCGATTTTTTTCCGTCAAATCAGACGACGGTGCGGCAAGTGACTTGCTATTGTAGCGAGATTTATCACCCGTTCGCCTTATTTCGGCTGTTCGATTACGACTCACTTACAGCTCAGTACAAGTCAGCTCATCGATGTACCACGCGATGAACACACGTGGCACAAGGTGTGCGACTTTGGCGCAGTAGGCGGCGACCAAGGATGCCCTAGGCGCTATGTATGGCCAAATATGCCACGGTGTAAGGTCTTGCCGGGGAGATAGAGTGTCGGTGTATTCGGGTGGTATGACTTTGCACTCGTATGAGAAATCTTCGTATATACTATTGCTGCTGTGTTGCGGTCCTGTGCATTAAAAAACACGGAGGAATGTAATGATATTTATAAGAACCGGCTTGATAGTGTTGATCTCGACCATTTTCTGCCTGTGCATTTCGTGCGGAAGCACGGTGCCAACGCCGTTCGCTGATAATAATACCGGACCGACCGTTGTGACGAATACTTTGATACAAGAGGATTTCGAATCCGGGTATGCAGCATGGAAAGCAACCGGTTCCGGGTTTGTGAACACCATAAGCTCCGGCAGGTCCGGGACGATCGGGCTCAATATCGCAACTGTATTCACTCCGTCAACGACAATATTGAATAGATATATAGCTGTTGATACCAATATGCATTATATACTGTCCGGATATATGAAGCCGCTGAATCAGCCAGAAACACATGTGATTGGCATGCAGTATGTTGATGCGAACAGCAATGCGATATCTTCAACTGCAGTGTATGCCGGTACCACGAATTATTATGAATATGAGCAGCGCCGTATGGTGCTTTCGCCGAAGAATGTACCGCAGGCGAAGTATCTTAATGTCTATCTTATGCTGCAGTATTCAGCGGGTGTGAATAAGGCAGTTAAATTCGATGATATCGTGTTGGTAGGGTATAAGTAGAACGTTCGTGCGAATGATGCCTCCTTCCCTTTTTTGAGCATGCAATGGCTCGGATGGCTTTAAGAGAGCTCGCCAATCTTGACAACGCGTTCGGATATTATATAGTACCCGCACGTTCACAGAACGGTGATTTTTTCTGACGAGGAGCCCTGCTATGAAAAAGACGGTACGCGACATCGACCTGAAAGGGAAACGCGTTCTCATGCGCGTGGACTTCAATGTCCCGCTCAAGGATGCCGTCATACAGGACGATACACGCATAACAGCGGCGATAGGCACGATACGATACATCCTCGAGCAGAACGTCAAGTCGCTCGTGCTCATGTCGCATCTGGGCGATCCGAAGAAGGATATGGCCAAGGCGAAAGAGAAAGCGGAAAAAGAAAAAAAAGCGTTCGATGAGGCGAAGTACATCGAAGGCAAGCATACGATGAAGCCGGTGGCCGAACATCTGGCGAAGCTCCTCGGCAAACCCGTAGCGCTTGCGCCCGCCGCTATCGGCGACGATGTCAGGAAAATGGTCGATGCGCTCCCTGCGGGCGGTATACTCATGCTTGAGAATACGCGATTTCACAAAGAGGAAACATCGAAGGAAGCGGCCGATCGCGAGAGAATGGCGAAGGAGCTCTCGACATACGGGGATGTGTATGTGAACGACGCGTTCGGCACTGCGCATCGTGCGCATGCGTCCACCGAGACCGTGGCGAAATTCCTCCCGGCGGTAGCGGGCTTTCTCATGGAAAAAGAGATAACCTATCTCAGCAAGGTCACCGAGGACCCGGTGCGCCCCCTCGTAGCGATAATCGGCGGGGCGAAGGTGTCATCGAAGATAGCCGTTCTTATGAACCTGATTGACAAGGTCGATAAGCTCATCGTCGGCGGCGGCATGGCGTATACGTTTCTTAAGGCAAAGGGCCTCTCGGTCGGCGACTCGCTTGTCGAAGAGGACATGATACCCAAAGCGCAGGAGATACTCCAGAAATCATACGAGAAGAAGATATATCTCTATCTGCCTATCGATCATATCGTCACGAAGGAATTCGCGCCGGATGCCGAATCCAAGCACGTGTCCCGCGGCAATATCGATGACGGCTGGATGGGTATGGATATCGGTCCCATGACGATACAGAAATTCCAGGGCGCCATCAAAGGCGCGAAAACGCTCGTGTGGAACGGTCCGCTCGGCGTGTTCGAATTCCCGAAATTCTCCACCGGCACGGCGGAGGTGGCGAGGTCGATAGCCGCGCTCCCTGACTGCATCACCATCATCGGCGGGGGAGATTCGGTATCGGCGGTCAATCAGAGCGGCGTTGCTTCCAAGATGACGCATATCTCCACCGGCGGCGGTGCGTCGCTTGAATTCCTCGAAGGGATAGAGCTTCCCGGCATCAAGGTGCTTGAGGATAAGTAGCGGCGGTACGCCCCGAATGAACGATGCATCGTTCGCCCCGTATCGTATTCCCGACAAAGCGTCGACCGACAGCGCCGTACGCGAACTTTTCAGCGGGCATCTCACCGGAAAAGTATCGCTTAGCGAAAAAGGCAAACGTCATCTCGTCGTCCCGTTCGTTCGCCGTGAAGAGCGGCTTACGCAGCATGACCATGATTATCTCGAGATCGTGTTCGTGCTCTCGGGCAGCGGCAGGCATACGGTAGGGCAGAGGACATACACCGTCGGTGCGGGTGATATTTTTTTTCTGGACAACGAGACGCCGCACGGCTTTTCGCTTGCACGCGGGGAGCGGTGTGTGTATGTGAATTTCTCCTTTCTCCCCGAGGTGCTCGATCGCACGTTCAGCATGGATGCGCTCGCCGGCGGTGTTCATTTTTTTCTCATTGAGCCGTTCTTCCGCGAGGATGATGACTTCTCCCGCCGCCTGACGATAGCAGGGGATGTGTTCGAACGGTTCAGGCACTGCGCGCTCCTCGCCGTCGATACGTTCTTTCATTCGTATCCTGCGCCGGCCACTGCGACACAGGCCGTGTTCCGTTCATTTATCGAGCTTCTGCACGACGAATATGGGCGCGCGATAGCCTCTCGCCCGGAGATATATGCGGGCCGCGAAGCGATCTATCGGGAGATACTTGCCGAGGTCGACAGCCGGCTTGCGGAAAAATTCACGCTCAATGATATTGCCGGCTCGGTCGGCATCGGGCGTACGCGCATCGCCGAGATATTCAGGGAAAAGCGCGGCGAGACGATAGTGGAATATGCCAATCGGCGGCGTGTGGAGTCGGCAGAGAAGCTCCTTCGTGAAAGCGATATGAGCATTGTCGATGCGGCGCTCAATGCCGGATTCAATGATACATCGAATTTCAATCGCATATTCAAGAAAATCACGGGAAAAACCCCGGCGGCATACCGCTCCGGACGATAATCCGTTCTGTCTGGACGATAATCCTCGATTTGACGGCATTGCAGCGATACCTTGTTAACTATCCTTGACAACATCCTTATGTAAGAAAAATGCAACCACAGAGGAGCAATGAGAAAAAGCAGGAGAACACAGAGAAATAGCGAGAATTGGTTTCACCCAACGGGTGATTTTAAATTTTTCCTTTTTGTGTCTTCTCGGCCTTTTCTCGGTGATCTCCTATGTTATTTGTCAAGCGATCCATGACTCTCCCCAAGACTCCTGAT
>JBBTBY010000036.1 GCA_038043445.1 Spirochaetota bacterium | reverse complement strand
ATGGCTATGGTTAGCCAGACACGAATTACACTAATTTCCACGAATTATTCGTGTTTATTCGTGCAATTCGTGTCTATCCCTCTTAATCCGGCGTTAATTGATCAGTATATTTCACCTACAAAAAAAATTCACTTACGGAGGGCCGTGCTTGCGGCGTGGCCTTGGCGTTCAGCGTACATGTCACACGTCGGTGAATGACGGCTACAGGCCGTGTTCTTTCGCAAGGCCGCGAAGAAGGGCGAGCGCAACGGGACCCTCTACAGCGATATCGTTCACTTTCCCCTCGATCGACATGCGTCCGCGGTAGTGTATCAGCGAAAGCTCTCTGAAGAACGATGCATAATCGTCCTCAGCGCGGGATGCGGGGACGTTCCTTCCGTTGCTGTTGATGACATGAATATGCTGTAGCAATGCCCCGGCTTCCGATATATGAACCGCCGGTTCATTATCCTTCCGTATATGATACCAGTCGGCGAGGAGCTTGACGTTCGGATGCGCCGTTCTTGAGACGACATCCTTTCCCTCGGAGACCGAGTTAATGATATTCGTTTCGCCGGTATTGAGGGGCTCAACGACGATGGTCAAGCCGTGCTTCTTCGCGGCATCCCCTGCGATACGCGCTGTTTCGATGAACTGCTCCACCGCTCTCGCTTTTTCCCATCCGTCCGGGCATTTCCGCGCCCCGCCCGAACCGAACACGACCATCTGAGCGCCGAGCTTCGCGATGCGCTCGAAGGACTTCGTCAGATGATCCTGTATGCGCGCCGCGTCCACCTGAGGCCCGACGACCTTGATATCACCGGGGAAGAGCACATTGAACGCTTCGCATCTGATGGAACTCGATGCGGCAAGCGAACATGCGGATGCGAATTGTTCTTCCGTCATACCGGCGATCGACACCACCGAGGGTTCGATATAATCGAATCCGGCCGCCTGTGCCTTCGTTATGGCGTCAATACCTGCGCATATGCCTATTCTCATGGGAACTCCTTGTGAGGATATGATATCATGATACGGTGCATTAGTGAATGTCATTGCGTTCGTATTGCATGTCAGAAAGTACACGGGAACCGCTCTTGCCCTGCCATTCGATTGCCGTTACAATAAGCGCATGAACGATATCCTGAGCGACCTTTCAGAGCACATCGCCGTTGCCATGCACTTTGCCGCACGGAATACGCACCCGTGCGGATGGCATGAGTAGCGCGCGCATAAGGACTACGATGTATGGATCGTCGATGAGGGCATTATCCATACGGAGATAGCGGGGCGTACCGATGCTGTTTCCGCCGGCGATGTATTCCTCATGCCCCCCGGCGTGCGCTACCGCGCTTCGTCGGATGCACCGGTGTCGTTCTTCTGTTTCCACTTCGACTGTTCGCTCGGGATAAGCCGCCGCTTCATCAATGACCTCGACCTGGCGGGGGCCGTACGCCGTGCGGACATCGCCGATGAAACGCACATGGTCATGAAGGCCTGGGATGATGAAAGGAGCACCCGGCCAATGGGCGCATTCCTTCTGCGCTCATCGATAAGCATACTTTTCGCGCGCATCGCCTCGCTTAACCTGTCGCGGCGAAGCGATGCCACGTCCGCCGAAGGCAGGGCGCTTGAGCGGATAAAGCCCGCGATCAATTACATCGCATCGCATCTCAATGGATCGATAGCATCGGAAGCGCTTGCGTCGGCATCCGGCATGGCGCTCAAATATTTTTCGACGTATTTCAAGAAGACGATAGGCATCACCCCGCGGCGCTATATCGAGCGGTTGAAGATGAACCGTGCGCGGGAATATCTTGCCGATCAGCGGCATTCGGTCGGCGATGTGGCGGGCCTCCTGGGGTTCGCGGACCAGTTCACGTTCTCAAAGGCGTTCAAGAAATTCTACCGCGTCTCGCCGTCCGGCTTCATGCGGGAGATCGCGTCGAAGGGATAGGGCGCTTATTCCCCGAGCCGCTTCTCTATCGCGGTACGATAGACGCCGGAAAGCGCATCGACCCCGACGGAGAGCGCATCGTTGATGATGAGCCGGGCGTTCGGTCCCGCGGTGGTCTTGCCGAGCTTATAAAAGCGCACCGTGCGTGCACGAAGTTTCTCTTCGACGGCTTTGATGTTCTCCGGTGACGCGGTGAACACATAGCGGGACTGCGTTTCCCCGAAAAGAAGTGCTTCGGCGGGGATGCCGGTATCGAACGTCACCGTGCAGCCGAGGCCTTTTGCGATGCACATCTCCGCGAGCGTAACGGCAAGCCCGCCTTCGCTTATGTCCGATGCGCTGCCGATAAGACCGAATTTGATGAGCTCGGCCATCGTTTCGCCGTGTTTTTTTTCGAGCGCGAGATCTATCTCGGGCGTGTCCCCGGCTATCTCATCATGCACGACGGACAGGTATTCGCTCGCGCCCATCTCATTGAGGGTGTCGCCGAGGAGATAGATGAATTCGTTCTCGCGGCTGAAATATCCTTTACGAGCATTGGACACATCGTCGATAAGCCCCACCATGCCGATGACGGGCGTGGGATATATCGGTGATCCGCCGGTCTCGTTGTACATGCTGCAGTTGCCGCCGGTCACCGGCGTTTCGAGTATGATGCACGCCTCGCGCATGCCGCGTATCGACTGCTCAAGCTGCCAGTATATCTCCGGTTTCTCAGGATTGGCAAAATTGAGATTGTTCGTCACCGCAAGGGGCTTGCCGCCCACCGCGATGATATTGCGGTACGCTTCCGCAACGCAGATCTTGCCGCCCTTGTACGGATTGAGATACGTGTACCGCCCGTTGCCGTCGACGCAGGTGGCTATCGCCTTGCGCGAACCCTTGAGGCGGAGCACGCCGGCACCCGCCTCGCCGGGGCGTATGACGGTGTCGGTGCCGACCATATGATCGTACTGTTCGTATATCCAGCGCTTGCTCGCGATGTTGGGCGAATCGAGGAGTGCGAGGAGCGCATCCTTCGCCGGTACGGCTTTATGCTTCTTCATCTGCCGCGCTGCTGCGATGTATTCGGGGACGACGCCGGTGCGCGTGTACTGCGGCACCTTATCGGTAAGCGCCTTCACGGGAATATCGGCGACCTGCTCACCCTTGTAGGTTATCGTGAGCCGATCGGTGTTCACCACTGTTCCGATGACGACACAGTTCAGATCCCATTTCGCGAGCACCGCTTTCATGTCCTCAAGTTTGTCCGGCGTAATGACGGCAAGCATTCTCTCCTGCGATTCCGAGAGGAGCATTTCATACGGCGTAAGATCGTCCGCACGCTTGGGTATATTATCGAGCGACATGGCTATGCCCACGCCGCCGCGCGATGCCATCTCCGATGACGACGAAGTGAGCCCTGCGGCACCCATATCCTGCACGCCGACAAGGAGCTTCTTTTCAATGAGCTCAAGCGTGGCTTCCATGAGAAGCTTTTCGGTGAACGGGTCGCCCACCTGCACCGACGGGCGTTTGTCCTCGCCGTCGGAGGAAAGCTCCTCGCTCGCGAAGGTGGCGCCGTGTATGCCGTCGCGGCCCGTTGTCGAGCCGTAATAAACGACGAGATTGCCGATACCGCTCGCTATCGCTTTTGTGATGCGGTCCTTTTTGATGACACCCACGCACATCGCGTTGACGAGTATGTTCTGCTGATACGTCTTTTCAAAGTACACGTCACCGGCTATGGTGGGTATGCCCACGCAATTGCCGTAATCGCCGATGCCCTTGACGACACCCTTGGTAAGATGCACCGTGCGCTCATTGTCGAGCGTTCCGAAACGCAGCGCATTCAACATGGCGATGGGCCGCGCGCCCATGGTGAAAATATCGCGAAGGATACCGCCGACGCCGGTAGCGGCGCCCTGATACGGTTCCACCGCGGAGGGGTGATTGTGGCTTTCGATCTTAAAGACGATGGCCTCATCGCCGCCGATGTCCACGATGCCGGCATTCTCGCCGGGGCCCTGCAGTATCTGTTTGCCCTCGGTGGGAAGCGTCTTGAGGAGTGGCTTCGTGTTCTTGTAACCGCAGTGTTCGCTCCACATGACGCTGAACACGCCCAGTTCATTGATGTTCGGTTCGCGCCCGAGATGCTGCTTGATAAGCGCGTACTCGGCGTCCGTGATATTGTGCTCTCGAATGATCTCAGGCGTTATCGTCATCGGCTCAATTCCCTTGTGTGTGCTGTCGTTTATTGCTGTTTGCTGACGGTGAACTCGATCGAGCGTACAATGCTTTCATCCGCAGCGAGCACATCGGCCTTCCATTCACCCGCGGTGCAGTTTATCCAGTAGTACGTCGTCCACTCTTTGCTCTTTATCTCCACCTGGCTGTAATACGTGGTGACGAAATCCTTGTCGCCGTCTATCGATTCGGTGAGCTTGCTCCAGCGTATCACCGCTTTTGCGGGAGCGCTCGGGGCCTTGAATTTTCCCCAGAACCATATCCGCTTGGGCTCTTCGGCGGCGGTGAACTCGGTGCCCGGATTCACCGCTGCGTGTTTGTCAACGTTCTCACAGATCGCCGCATCGACGACGGAGACTATCGCTTTGCTGTCCGTGCCGGCAAGGGGGTTCTTCACTTCCTTCGCCGCCCCGGCGACCTCAAAAACAAATCCCTTCATGATGCTCTTCCTGTCCGCGCCGAGCGCGTCGACACGCCAGAGCCCCGGTGATGAGAGCGCCCATGAATACGTCGGGTAATTGGTCGACTTTGTCACGGAAAGTTCGGTCACATGGCTTTCTTTCCATATCCCGCGGCCGGAAAGCGTCGGGACATAATATGAATAGCGGTGATAGACGACGTTCGTAACGCCCTCGGAGGCGATACGCGTGAAGAAAAACACCTTCGCTGTTCCATCCGCACCCGGGGCATACGACGTGCCGGGTGTGATCGGGGCACGCTTCTCAACGCCGGCGCACACAACGCCCTCCACAAGCTCCATGCCGAAATCGCCTTTCACTTTTCCCGCGTCGTTCGGCAGACCGCTTTCAAGACCTTTTACATCGCGCGGCTTCGCACAACCGAACATTCCGAGAATTGCCGCTGCGATGACCGCTGATGATATTGCTTTTTTCATACTACCCTCCGGGAGATCGATAGGACAGCGATTATAGCAGAAGTAGCGGGAAACGCAAACATCGGCCGGGAGAACCCGTATCGATAACCTTGACGATGCCGCAAAACCGATCTACTATTGGGGCATGAAGCACCACGCCCCGCCGAATCGCCCCAGGCAGGTCCTCATCGATCCGGAGGCTATCGATACAATGCGTGCTTTTTCCGAGATAACCGGCGTTCCGCTCAGTATATACCGCCGTGATATGTCCCTTGCAAAGTTCTCACCCGTACCGCAGACGCCGTATTGTACCTTTGTTCACCGGACATTATCGCGGTGCAAGACATGTCTTGCGTCCGACCGCGATCATATGCAGAAAGCACGAAGTATCGGCGCTCCCCTCTGGTATCGCTGTCACGCGGGATTGCAGGAACTCGTAGTCCCGATCCATTGTGAGAACAGTATCATCGGTTTTGCCAAAGCGGGTAAGGTACGGACGTCGGACAGTCCGCCGCGATCGCTCGTTTCCGCATGCGGCCCGAACGTGCGGACGAAAGCGATACGTTACTTCCGCGCAGCGCCGCTCGTAACGTCCGCGTGGCAACGGGAATTCGCATTCATCTATTCGGTATTGATCGAGAACCTTATCGCAAGAAAGCTCGTCCGAGTCGTGCATTCGCCGGTTGTCGAGGAGCTGCTCGCTTATATAACGGATAATTGCGCCGAGAACATCTCCGTTAAGACGCTGGCGCATCGTTTTTTCATGAGCCGCTCAACGGTCAGTCGACTTTTCCGGAAACATGTGGGACAACGCGTGAAGGATTTTATCGTTGGAACGCGTGTTGCGAACGCAGAAATGATGATACAGACACATCCGGAACATACCCTTCGCGCAATAGCATCGGCATGCGGGTTTTCCGATCAATTCGCCTTTTCAAAAGTATTCAAACGGATACGGCACCTATCACCGATCACGTACCGCAGGAAATTCGCACCCTGATCGATGCGTCATTTCGACATACTATATGCGCAATTGAACATTCCCTTTCCCGTCGGGGCGGCATACCTTACTATCTCGATCGTTTGACACGGCCGGGAACACGCCGTACAATCGCCGATAATGGCGGTCCATCATGGCTATCGTCCGTACGCAGCGGTATGAGGAGGAGATATGTGCAATCGAACGACTATCGCAGGTCTCTTAGGGCAAGGCATCAGGGCCGTACTTGTCGTTATGTTCTTTATTCCCCTGTCGCTTTCCGCACAGGTATTGCATCCCGAGACGGTCGATTTTTACCGGCTGAAAAGCGGGTTCTCGTTCAACGGCGACGGGTCGCTCGGTTTTTTCTATAACACCTATCCCGTTATCAGCGCCGGTGTCAGCACCCGTGTCCTCTTCAACAGCGACGGACATATACTCGGAGCATTCGCATCATGCAGCTATCAGCAGTCGGGTATCGTTAAATCGAGGAATGACGGCGTCGCCGATGCGCGTTACTATTACCGCATACTCGATTTCCTTTATGCGGAAGCGTTCGTCTCCGGGAGCTATAATGAGCAGCGGCATATCGATTATATGCTCTTCACCGGCGCTGGTTGTATCATGCCGATGCAGATCTTTCCTGAGCTTACGGTGAATATCGGGGCATTGGGGGGCTATGCCTGGTACAGCTCGAGCCCGGCATACCTTTCATCGCCGGGGATTATCGCATCGGTGGCGGTTCTCTATAAGCCGCTTGAGAACCTGCAATTCACGCTTTACAGTTATCTGCAGATAATAGTGCCGAGAGTGGTATTCTTCAACATTCCGGTGAATGCTTCGGTTGACATTATGCTGACCAAGAACCTCAGCCTCGGTCTTCTTTACACGCTCATCGTGGATGTAGTGCTTCCGTCGAATCGATTCTCGCACGATGTGACGGCGCTCATCCGGGTGAAATTGTGAGGAACTCGAGGAGGATATCGTTATGAAGATATCATTCGTCCTTTTCATGATCACCGCTGCCGTTCTGCCGCTTATGGCGGACACGGACACTGAGATCATCATAGATTGTGCAAAGAACAAGGGGAAGGTAAAACTGCTTTCCGGGTTCGTCCACGGGGTGACCTTTGATCCGAAGAAGGATTATACCCGGGAGATACAGCTGCTGTATGCTACAAAACCCGCCTATTGGTCGATGGCGGCATTCAATAATAATGTACATGATTTCGTGATAAAGGGAGGGTTCCAAAAGAACCTCGGAACGAAAATGCAGTACAACCTGCAGGCGGCGTTCAACATGCAGTGGGGGTTCCCGATAATTTTGAACACGCCTGAACAGCCGTGCCGGAACAAGAGCAGGAAGGATCGGTCGTGCTTTAACACGTTCGCCGATCTGACGAACGCGTTCACGCAGGTGGTCGAAAAGGATCTATCGGAAGTCGCCGGCATCGGGCTGCGATTCGATTATTTCGAGATACTTGCGGAACCGAACTGGGGATGGGTGAACGTCAGCGATGACCAGAAACTGGAATTGTTCAGGATAGGGTATGATGCCGTCCAGAGACATTTCCCGAAAGCAAAAGTGCTCGGTCCGAACTATGGTTTTTACGACAAGGCGTACTTCACGAAATTCATCAAGTATTGCGCCGATATGGACATCCGGCTGGGGGGATTCTCTTGGCATAATCTCGAGGGCGAGGATGATGAGCCGGATATCCATAGGATACCGAAAAAGGCCGCCGAGATCCGGCAGCTCATGGAAGATAACGGATTACGCAAGGAGCGATCCCCGGAATTGCACATGAACGAGTATTCGTTCCGATATCATCTGATCCCGGGGTGGGAAGCAGGATATCTGTACTACATGGAAGAGGCTGGCATCGATTACATAGCCAAGGCTTGCTGGGAAATGAAAGTGGGGTTCCGCCAACGCTCAACGTGCTGGGACGGCTTTAACGGGATGTTCGATTTTGATTCGGCCGTACCGACAGCGCGCTATTGGGTGAACCGATACTATGCCGACATGGACGGGGGACTGCGGCTGATCACAAAAAAGATATCCGAAGAACGAAGGACGGTGGCGCTTGCGAGCAGGCATGATGATAAGAACGAGATCAGGGTTCTTATCGGCGCGTACTCTCCGAAAACCGAGCGGCAGAACGTCATGGTCTCGCTGGAGAATTTTCCCTACGCGGGAAAGCCCGTTCAGATCGATATCTATATGATACCGAACAATAAGAACAGAACGGTACCGGTGCCGCAATGCGAAAGCAGAACGCTGAAGGATGTGAAAGCCGATGGGGACAAGAGGATCAGCTTTTCCCTACCGGCATCATATGGTGAGGCATACTACGCACAGGTAAAATGAAATGAATAGAAGCGTTTTCTATCCGCTGTGCAATCCTTGCATTGCGGCAGTACTGTTGTTTTCACTCGTTGTTGGGGCGGCCGCTCAGGGGACGAAGACCGACGATACCGGACAGAAGATCTGCATCTATGCGAAAAGGGATATCGGGGCGGCGAAACTGCGGCAGGGATTCGTTCACGGCGTAACGTATGAAAAGGGCAGGGACTATTCACGGACCATCGAACTCGTTACCGCGCTCAAGCCCGCGTCATGGCGGCTGGCCAATTTCGACAACAATGTATACGGCTTTGTCGTCGATGAGGCGAAACTGCCCCAGACGCTCGGAACAGCGATCGTATTCAACATTCAAGACGTGTTCAATGAGCATTACGGCTGGGATGTGAGGATAAGTCCCTTCTGCGGACCAAAAAAGAAGAATTGCTTCAAGTCGTACGATCAATTCAAGAGATCGTGGCTCGGGGTGGTGAACGGCATTGTCAAGGGACGGGCGGAGAAGAACTTCATCATCGATTACTATGACGTGTTCGCGGAACCGAATTACGGGCAAGGCAAACTTGATATGCCTGTTGAGCAGTTCTATGACACGTTCAAGATCACCCATGATGCCCTGCGGCAGTATCAGACAAATGTGAAGATCGTTGCCCCGAGCTTTCTGGGCTATGGGATAAAGATCCTGTCGCGCTTCCTTGTCTATGTCGCTTCCAATGATCTGCGGCTGGATGCGCTTGCCTGGCACGAATTCGATACCCCCGAGGTCATTCCCGCGCATGTGGATGAGATCCGCGCATTTTTCAAGACCAATCCGAAGCTCTGCAATCCCGCACCGCCGGAAATTCACATCAACGAATACGCGCCGGAGGGGCAGTATCTCATACCGGGATATTGTGTCGGATATCTCTATTATCTCGAAAAAGCGGGGGTGGATCACGCCAACCGCGCCTGCTGGGGTCTTGGGAATGATTGCTGGAACGGATTTGAAGGGATGTTCCTGAATGATAATATCACCACTCGTCCGATCTATTGGGTCTATAAAGCATATGCCGAAATGAACAGGATCCGTATCCTTACCGAGAGCGCGGTGCCGCAGACTATTGCTATCGCAAGCCGTGACGATGCCAGGAAAGAGATCCGTGTTCTCGCCGGAAGGTATGGGCAAAAAGGAAGATCGGGACCACTGACGATAGACATTAATGATATTCCCTATGGGGCCGCTTCCGTGAACGTTCTGATCAGCCGTATTCCGGATAGGGGATTGCAGCCGCAACCGGCACCGCCGTCACCGAAAGCGCATGTCGTTGCGGTAATGAACGGCACAGTGTCTGTTGTGATCCCCGATCCCCGCGATGGAGAGGCGTACAGTATCGTCATACGGTAAGCGGCAGATGCCGTATTGGAAAAAAGCCGCCTCCGGTATACAATCGGCCCATGAATATCCGGGAAATGCTCGAAGCGCGGGAACGTGAAACGCTTTCGCAATACGCATCCCTTGCCGTCAATTCCCGCGGATCGCAGATACCGCGCGAAGAGGATGATCTTCGCACCGTATACATGCACGACCGCGACCGCATCATTCACAGCGAATACTTCCGTCGCCTCAAGGATAAAACGCAGGTCATACTCTCCGCCGTGGACGGGGCGTTCCGTACGCGGCTTACGCATACCCTTGAGGTGACGCAGCTTGCACGCACCATCGCCAGAGCGCTGCGCCTCAACGAAGACCTCACCGAAGCGATAGCCCTCGGTCACGATCTTGGGCACACGCCGTTCGGCCATGCGGGGGAGAAGGCGATAAACCGCATCATCGGCGGCGGGTTCCATCACAGCAAACAGAGCCTTCGTGTCGTCGATATGCTCGAGCGCGGCGAAGGGCTTAATCTTACCGAAGAGGTGCGCGACGGCATACTCAATCACACGAAAGGCAAAGGCAGGATGATAGACGAGAGCCGCTATCCGTTGACGACGGAAGCGGAGATAGTGCGCGTCTGCGACTCCATTGCCTATGTCAATCACGATATCGATGACGCGATACGCTACGGCATACTATCGGGGGAGGAGCTCCCGGCGTCGACGAAGCGTGTTCTCGGCGAGCGGTATTCGGAACGCATCGACACCATGGTGCGTGCGGTGATAATCGCGAGCATGGAGAAGCCGCATATCGCCATGGCGGCGAATATCATGGACGCCACCGAAGAACTGCGCGCCTTCATGTTCGCGCGCGTGTACGAGAGCCCGCAATTCCTCGCCGACGTTGAGGTAGCCTGCGGCATCGTAAGCGATGTCTTCGATTATTTCAGGGAGAACCCGTCGATGATAGTACGTCATTTCAGGACCGATGCTGCGAGCGACGATCTTGCCGTGCGCATCATCGACTGCATCGCGTATCAGACGGACCGCGAGATGAACGTGCTCCACAGGAAGATACGCCCCGTGGGCGTACGCGATGAGAACGAGCAGACATTGCCGCTTGCGTAGGCATTATTATGTAGGAGTTGTGACATGCTGTTCCAGGGAAAAGATCATCGCCGCGATGAGTTGCTCCGCCGTGTCGGCGATATATCGCAGATAGCGGGGGTGACCGCCGCTGAACTTATCGATGGACCGGAAAAAGGGGTGACCGCGCTCGATGTTCGTGCAGGGGCGCTTCGCTTCACCGTACTCCCCGGCCGCGGCATGGATATAGGGTATGCGTCATACAACGGGACGCCCCTGTCGTTCATCTCGGGCACCGGATTTCAGCATGCATCGTTCTATGAGCCGGAGGGATTGGGGTGGCTCCGCGGATTCTACAGCGGGCTTCTTACCACCTGCGGGCTGACCTATGCCGGGGCGCCATGCACCGACGGAGAGAGAACGCTCGGTCTTCACGGCCGCGTATCGTATACACCGGCAAGGAATGTCTCCTACGGGGGCAGATGGGATGGCGATGAGTATATCATCACGGTGCAGGGGACTATGCGCGAGGTGACCTTGTTCGGCGAGAATGTGGCGCTCACACGTACCATTACCGCCCGTGCCGGTGCGGCGTCATTTTCCATCCATGATGCAGTGGAGAATCTCGGTTTTGCGGACACCGAACATATGATGCTCTATCACATCAACATCGGCTTTCCCGTC
>JBBTBY010000035.1 GCA_038043445.1 Spirochaetota bacterium | reverse complement strand
ACATCGATCGGCGCTTCCTCGATACGCTCGCCCCTCCCCGTATCGGAAGCATATTCTATGCCGCCGTGCATGCGGCGTATCAGCCCCCGCGCTTCGAGCTCCTGGAAATCGCGGCGCACGGTGGCCTCGCTCGCATTGAGGAGCGATACGACCTGTTTCGTCGATACATACTTCTGACGTTTGACGTATCGGACGATGGCATCATGGCGTTCTTTTGTCAGCATATGCTTACGGCGCGGCGGTCCTTGCATTCATGAATGACACTGCGCATACGTGCGAGATTATCGCAGAGATCGGACGATTTGTCAAACAGGCTCGACGTCCCCGCAACGAGCACGCTCGCCCCCGCATCGATCATAAGCGGCATGTTCGTCCAGCTCACATTGCCGTCCACCTCTATGTCGATGTCATACCCGCGTTCGCCGCAGAGTTCCGCAAGCTCGCGTATCTTTTCCAGCGTCTGCGGGATGAGCTTCTGCCCCGCATAGCCGGGATTGACCGTCATGATGCATACCTGATCGACCGCGGGAATGAGGTGCTTGTAGCTCTCGATCGGCAGCGAGGGATCTATGGCGATGCCGGCACGCGCGCCCGCCCTGCGGATAAGTTCGATGGAACGTAGGGGATGATAGCATGTCTCCGAATGTATCGTTACGACGGAATCGCGTATCGCCGCGAATGACGGGATATAGTCGTCGACATTCTCTATCATGAGATGTATATCGAGCGCAAGCGCGGTGTACCGTGCTACCGACAGGCAGTAATCGATGCCGAGCGTGAAATTCGGCACATAGTGTCCGTCCATGATATCGATGTGCAGGGGCTCGATACGTTCCTGCGAGAACAGATCGAGCGTCCGCTTCAGATCGATGAAGTCAGCGCACATGAGCGACGGCGAGATGCGTATCGGACGTGCCATAGTCCCTCCTAATTCGGCGAAACGACGACTTTAAGGCCGCCACGCTTCTCGTGGTATTCAAAGGCAGCATTGATATCCGTGAGCGGGAATCTCTGCGAAATATATTTTTCCGCCGAAACAACGCCCTGTGCGATGAGCGATACGGCGAGTGCATGATGGCGCGGGAGCGAACCGTGACTTCCCATGACATAGCATTCGCGATAGTGAATGATGTTCGAATCGATGGAAAGTTTTGGCTGGTCCTTCAACCCGCCGAAGAGGTTCACATAGCCGCGGTGACGCACCATGCGTATCGCCTGCTCCTGGGCAGCGGTTGTGCCGGCCGTGGTCACCACGCAGTCGACACCCTCGCCGTTCGTCTCGCGCATGACGACGGAGACAGGGTCTTCATCCTCGCTCGCGATGAACCGGGCATCATCTCGGAACGAACGCGCCATATCAAGACGCTTCTTCGAGCGCTGTATAGCGAACACCTGCTCTGTACCGTACATCTTCGAGAGTTCAAGCATCATGCATCCGATGGGGCCGAGACCGATGACGGCGAGACTTTTCCCCGGGGCGAACTGCGCAAGCTCAAGCCCGTTGAGCGCACAGGCGAGCGGTTCGGCCAATGATGCCGCCTCGAAGGACATGGTGTCAGGTATCTTCGTTACGGGACCGTATGAAAGCGTGGTCTCATTGAGCACCATGTATTCCTGAAAGCCGCCGGCGAATTGATAACCGATCGCGTAGTTGATGGAACAATTCGTGCCCATGCCGTTCATGCACCAGTAGCATTCGCCGCAGGGGACATCGGCCCCGAGCGCTATCCTGTCGCCCGTTTTCACTTTCGTGACATTTTTTCCGATACGGACTATCTCTCCGGACACCTCATGCCCTATCACTGCGGGGAATCGCACACGATCATTGCCGTAATGGAATATCCTCACATCGGACCCGCATACAGCACATGACTTTACCTTAAGCAGCGCCTCATTCTCGTTTATTTCCGGCATTTCGAATTCCTTTACGGATATCATGTTCGGGGCCTCGAGAATGGCTGCTTTCATACTGAACTCCATTTGGTATGAAGCTAATATAAGCATAAACGCGCATAAGTCAAGCATATTCAATCATATATGATTGTTATTGATTGACTTTTTGATAAATATGATTACATTATGACTGTTCGCAACAAGGAGCATTGCATGAAATCCCTGGTCCTCAAAAATGATAAACTACTGTTTTATGAAGAAACCGATGTCCCACTGAAGAAAGAACGTCTTCTCATTCGCATCACGTATGCCGGAATATGCAGTTCCGATATCGAACGTGCTTTCGGCGGCAAGGCATATCATTATCCCCTTGTCATGGGCCATGAATTCTGCGGGGTTCTCGAGGAGGATGGCGCTCGTGTGAAAAAAGGCGACAGGGTCGCGGTGTTCCCGGTACTCCCTTGCAGAAAATGCCCTGCATGCGAGACCGGAGACTATGCACAATGCGCCGATTACGACTATTATGGATCGCGCTGCGACGGCGGTTTCGCCGAGTACGCTTACGTCCCGGAAGAGAACTGCATCAGCATCCCCGATCACGTCAA
Source organism: Spirochaetota bacterium (assembly GCA_038043445.1). Lineage (NCBI taxonomy): Bacteria > Pseudomonadati > Spirochaetota > Spirochaetota bacterium. Next base: position 23,339 of record JBBTBY010000035.1, on the reverse strand, counting down.
GAGCGCACATGCGGCGATGACCGAGCCATGCGCAGTGGCGCTGCACGGCGTGAATAAATGCGCTGTCACACCGGGGGCTGTCGGCTGCGTGTACGGCGGCGGACCGATAGGTAATTTCGCGGCGCAATGGCTTCGCCTGCGCGGCTGCGCGAACGTCATCGTCGTCGAGATCGACGCAAGAAAACGCGCCATCGCCGAATCCATGGGATTTCTCACCATAGACCCGGCGGATGAAAACCCCGTTGCCGCCGTTGAGCGCATCACCAACGGACGCCTCGCCGATGCTGTCGTAGAGGCATGCGGACTCCCCGCAACATTCCTCAATGCGGTACAGAGCGCCGGCAAGTCCGGCACCGTCGTTTTCCTCGGTAATATACGCGGTACATTCGCCGTCCCGGAAGAGGAATTCTCCAAGATACTCCGCAAGGAGCTTACGCTCCGCGGGACGTGGAATTCGAAGATAACACCAACCGGCCGCAGCGACTGGGACACGGTACTTGCTTCCATTGATAAGGCCATCGACTGCACGCCGCTCATAAGCCATGTCGTAGATCTGAAGGACGGCGTTCGCATGTTCGATACCATCGTCGAAAAAAAAGAATTCGTCAATAAAGCGATATTCCGCGTAAGTAAAGACGCACCGGAGGCGCATCAATGAGCGAGAACCGCTGCCATATAGGCATAAAGAGCGATCCGATAGAATATCGATACAGCTACGACTGGCTTTTCGATCTTCTCCTGCGGCACGACATCCATTACATGCAGCTCGGCAGCTTTTTCGAGATGTACTCGCTTGACGACGATTATTTCCTGCGCCTTGCCGATAACGCCCGCGCGCACGGCGTTGCGATGAAAAGCGTATTCACGTCGCATCGAGAGCTCGGCGGGTTCTTCACCAGTGACAAGGCCATGGAACGCGTCGCACGGAAGAATTACGAACGCCTCATCGATATCGCCGCTCTCGTCGGGGCCGACTACGCCGGGTCAAATCCCGGGGCGGCCTATCGCGACCGCGAAGCGGATAAGACTGCCGGTATCGAATGCTATCTTGCACATATGAAAGACCTCATGGCATACGCGCATGCTCGCGGTCTTCGCGCACTGACGATAGAGCCGATGTCCTGCCACGCAGAACCGCCGTCTCTGCCCGGTGAAATAGACTACATGATGCGCTCGCTTTCGTCCTATCACCTCGAACATCGGGGCACGACGGTGCCGGTGTATCTCTGCGGCGATATCTCCCACGGGGTAGCATCGCGTGAGGGCACCATACTGCATGACAATTATGAATTGTTCGCCATGGAGATACCGTATATGTGCGAATTCCATTTCAAGAACACCGATCGCATCTTCAATAAGACGTTCGGCTTTACCGACAACGAGCTTGCCGCCGGAATCGTAGACCTTGAACGAGTTTTCCGCATGGTCGCAGCGGGAACGTGGCCGGTGAACGATATCATCGGGTATCTTGAGATCGGCGGCCCGAAACTGGGGCGTGATTACTCCGACCATCTCCTCGAATCTGCGCTCACGGGATCGTTCGACAATATCAAGAAGTCATCATCCCTTGTCTTCGGCAGGTGAGCCGTCCGGCGCGAGGGCACGAACACTGAACGTGAACGTTCCCCGGAAGCACTCTGCCAATGCGCGAGAGAGCTCATCGCGGTATGTCCCGTATCGATCATAGAGCGCGCTGTCATGGAAGCCGAGCGTAATGACATAGTTCGACCGATCACGCTCAAAGGTGATATCGACGCGGGAACGCTCATCGTCGATGACCGAGAACCGCACCGTATCGCGTTTCGTCCCGTGCCTGTCACGGTGATATCGCATCTCGACAAGATGTATCGTTCCATCGATCGCTATGAATATCGGCAGGATGAGGCTCGCATCCGAGTTCGCAGAAAGTGACCCCAGATGTTCCCTTGCCGAACCATCCTTATCATGCTGTCCGAGCATGAACGCCCAGAGGATGAATTGTCCGTTCGCCTGCACGTAGTCGGAAAGGGCTTCGGGAAATTTCCCGCCGAGCTCCAGTACGGCGGTACGCTTGAAGAGGGCATCCAGTTCGACATCATTATCGTCAGCGCTCCGAAGCGCATCGCGTATGCGCAGGGGTATCTTTCTTGAGAACATACGATCCAGCCGCTCGATCGAAAGATGTAAGCCCTTGCCGATAAGGGAGATCACGAATGCCCGGTCCGCATCGGTCATCTGCGTACCAAGGTGCCTGAGCACCGTCGTGAGATAATCGATATTGCGCGCATCCGCCTTTACACCGGCAGCGAGAAGCATACCCTGTTCGGGCGGCTTAACACGCACGGTCTCTGCCGGGGCGGCTTTTTTCCCGGGGGCGACAATGGAAAGTTCTATGCGGCTCCCCACCGAGCGTATTATCGCCCGCCCGCGGTCCGGATAGTCCGTGCTTATGGCGGCAACGACATTACGTCCGAGGAATTTTATCACCGCTTTTTCCGGCGACAGCCTTCGAATAACGGTGTATTGAACGCTGTCGCCCGGGCGTATCAGGGAACGAAATCCCTTGTCGTGGACTATGCCGATATCAAGATGAATGATCGACATACCCTCCCCCCTTCAGCGGAAAAAAAGACCATCGATAAGATCGAACACCCGCCTGAGGAGCGGCTTGGTGATATGCACCGCGCTTTCGGGACAGAGCTCCTGGCAGCAGTAGCAGCGTATGCAGCGATCGTAATCATAGACAGGGATATCCTGCGCGCTGCCGCGTGAAAGCGCTTTCGGCTTTGTCGGGCACACCGTGACACAGACTCCGCAGCGAACGCATGCCTTCGGCTGTATGAACGGCTTGGGCACCGCGATGCGCGAAAGCAGCGCAGCCGTCTTCTTCTGAAAGAACGGGCGTATCGGACGATGTTCTATACTGAAATCGCTGTCACGGACATCGGCGAGCGGCACACCGACGATATCGATATCAGCTTCATGCACAGCGCCGAGACCGCGTTCTGCTGCTATGGAAAGCACCGGGGCATGCAGCGGATCAAGGCCGACGATGCGCGCCGCGGTGGCATCGAGCGCTATGGGATCGGTCGATGCAAGCAGCACGTTCATCGGACGGGGATGGCCTCCGCGCGGACCGTTCCCTTCCATGGCGAGAATACCGTCAAGCATCGAGAATCGCGGAGCACAGTAGAGCGCCAGATCGAGAAGGAGCTCGGCGAATTCGAAGGCCCCCGGTATCTTCACATGCATCTCTCCCTTGGAGAGGCCCGGAAGCACACCGAACATATTCTTCACCGCACCGGTTATCCGCTGAAAACCGTGCGTTTTCAGTTTCGGTACATTGATGATGCCGTCGCAATCGAGGATGCCGTTGGCGATGGGAAGCCGCCGCGACTGTATCTTCCCCTGGAATTGCACGAGACGCCCCGCAGAAAAATCGGCGAACAACGCCTCTTCCATCTCCATGACATCACGGATGCCGGTGCCGATCACCGCATTATCGGGTGTGCCGAAACCGGGGGAATCGCCGTAGCGGACCTTCGCTCCCGCTTCACGCGCAAGCGATGCAAGCGCACGCATGACGGATGGATGCGTCGTCGTCGCACGTTCCGGCGGATCAGGGGCGAGCATATTCGGTTTGAGCAATATGCGCTCTCCGGGCGAAACGAATCGCCTCATACCGCCTATCGCCGAAACGGCCTCGGCGACCCGTTCGCGGACACGAACATACTCATACCCGTCGCAACGGATGACGGCGACAACGGACTTCCCGTTCGTCAGCTTTGTTTTCCCTGCATCTTCCACTGTTTAATGATCATATCGATCTCTTCGATGGAACGATTGGTGTTCTTCACGATATCCGGATATTCCCAACCCATCCGATAGAGGTCGATGATAAGCTTCTCCTTTTTCGCATCGATGCGCCGCTCCCGCGCTGCGGGCACCGGGTCCGCTTCTTCATTCCCGCGAGCACTTTTCGCATCGTCCGCATACGCGTCGATGAGTATCGTCTGCGCTTCGTCAAGCAGCGCCTTGAGCGTATCGGCCATCTTCTCGGCCTTCTTGAGGTTCTCCTCGACGTTCTCTCCCTGCTTCTGATAGAAATCCTTCTGACGGGAGAGGCGGTCGTTCTGCTCGTTCATGAACTCGAGCATCTGATCGACCTGCTCAAAGCGCTCGATAAGGAGCTTCACCTTCTCGTCGTTCCTGGTGAGTATGGCAGTATCCTTCTCTATCTCCTTTATCTTCGACAGGAGCCGCTCCTTCTTGTCGCTCACATCATTGAGCGTGAGCGTGAGCGATTCGACATGGCTCGCAATGCTCTTCGTGCGCTCTTCCGTCTCATACACGCTCGTGAGCGCCGCGTCGATAGCGGTCTTCTTCTCGCGCATGGCGTCGTACTTCTCGGAGAGGTCTCCGGCGAGCGCAAGTATCTTCTCAACGCTCTCGCCGATGCGCTTCACATCCTTCTCGCCGCCCTGTATGCCGGCAAGCTTGCCCTCGATATCATTGGTCATGGTGACGAGGAGCTTTACCTTCTGCTCGGTATCGATGAGCGAGGTCTTCTCCTTCTGCAGCTGCACCGAATATCCCTTCACTTCGGTATGCATGCGTTTGAGCTCATTGAACTCGGACATGGTCTGCATGAGCTCGTCCTTCTCTTTCGCCGTCGTGCGAAGCACCTTGGTGAATTGATCAAGGTCTTTCCTGAGATGCCCGCGGAGGTCCTCGGCGCGGTCGAGCAGCTTCGCCTGCTCCATGAATTCGGCCACCTGCGTTTCCATGCCGGCAAGGCGGTCCTTGAGCGCGGCGTATTGACCGGAAAGCTCGCTCTCTTTGCCGTCCTTGAATTCGGTCATGGCACGGTCAAGACGCGAAAGCTCCTTCTGGAAGCGCTCGGCCCTGGCATCAAATTCAAGCAAAGTCTTCCTGCTGTGCATCTCGAGGTCTTCAGCGAAGAGCCCCATCCGATCTTTGACCTTCCCGTCAAATGCGGCAAGATGCTTCTCTCCCTGTGCTTCGGCCCGCTCGCGCATATCCGCCATGGAAAGCTCAAGATCGCCGATCATGCCGGTCAAGCGATCGATGCTCCCGCGCGTATGCGTCTCATGCGTATCGAATTCCGAGGCTATCTTCGCCTTCGCCTCCAGCACCTCGTGCTCCGCCTCATCGACGAGCCTGGCAACGGCTGCATTGAGTCGTTCCGAGAATTGTTCCGAGAACGACGCATCGCGCGCGGCAAGCTCGCGTGTCATCTCATCGAATTTGTCTGCAAGCTCCTCGCGGCCGTGCGTCACTTCCGCATCGAGCGTGTCTTTCATATGTGAGCGCATCGTCCCGATGGACTCGGACAGATCGCGATATCCCCGGGAAAGCGATTCGTACTGCGATTCCTTTTCGCTCACGATACCCTGTATGCGGTGCTCTATGGCGGTGAGCATCTGTGCGTTCTTCCGCTCGATATCCGCGCTCTGCGTTATTATCCGCTCGAGGTAACCGTTCACCGCACGATCGTTGTGCGCCTCCATATCCTCGACCGACGCTGCGAGCTCCGTCTTTTTCGCCTCATGCGCGGCGGCGGCGGACGCGAGCGTCTCCTCGAAGCGGCGTGCGAATTCGCTTTCGCGCGCAAGGAGGCGTTCGGCCGTCTCGCCGATACGCTCGTTCAACTGCGCGATACGCTCGTCAAAGCTCTGGTGCAGTCGTATGACCGCCGGTTCGAGCTCCTCTTTCAATCTGCGAATGCCGCCGGAAAGCTCGGCAAGATGCTTCTCATTGTCCTTGACGGCGATAAGGAAGCCGTCGCGGACCGCGAGCGCGTCGGAAAGCTTTTCCTTCGCATCGTCGGCCATTACCGCAATACGCTTTTTGACCGCAACGATCTCTTTATCGATGCGCGCCAATTCGCCGGCGTGCTTAGCCTGTGTTCGGCGGGTAAGCGACTCTATCTCGGCGGTGTATCGCTTCTTCTCGCCGGCAAGGTCCGCTTTTTCCGCCTCGTAGACGCGTGAGACCGTCTCGCGCATCTCATCGAGTATCGCCTTTTCACGCTCGCCGACGGTCTTTTCTATAGTGCTGAGGTTGTCGGCCACCGCGCGTTCCGCATTATCGAGTACCGTCGTGATGCGCCCCTCTATCGCCGCCTCTATCTTCTCTATGGACTTGGCGGTATTATCAAGTTTTCCCTTATAATCATGCCGTTTTCGTATGACATCGTCGATGGCCTTTTCGACCTTCGGCGTAAGCGTTGTCATTTCCGCATCGATGCGGGAACCAATATCGACCGATATGCTGTTCAGTCGATCCGTCACCACCTTCTCTGCAGCGTCGCCGGCGGCGCGCGCGACATCGCTCACGGTACGCAGATCGCGATCGAGCATATCGATGCGTTCTTCCATATCCCGTTCTTTCTCGGCGAACGCAGCCGTGAATTTCCCCTCCGCCGTTTCGCGTATGGTGTGGAGCGTGCGATCCAGTTCGCCGATGCGTACTTCCACATCGTGTTCCTTTTCAGCGAATGCGGATGTGAATTTCTCCCTTGTCGTCTCGCTTACCGACGACAGCTCGCTCGTGAGCTCGCCGATACGCGCTTGCACCGCGCGCTCTTTCTCCGAGAAGGCCGCCGCATAGTTCTCCTGCGCGGCGAGCACCTGCGCCTCCAGACCCACGACCTTCTGCTCTATATCCTTGAAATGACCGCTTTCGAACGTCACGCGATGTTCATCCACCATTGCCTTAAACGACCGCATCGTCTCTTCAAGCTCATGCCGCTTGGCGGAAACACCCTCATACGCATCTTCCAGACCGTTCTTTACGGCGCTTATCGTACCCTCAAGGACGCTCACCTTCTCGCGCACCGCGCTTTCCCCATCGGTGATGGCGCTTTCCAGCCGCTCGCGATATTCCGCTTTCATCCCGTCTATTATCCTGAGATTCTCGCCGAGCACCGTGCGCATGTCCGCGAACATCGATGCCACACCGGCAACGGCATTTCGCCGCTCCTCATCCGCCGCGTTCATCCTGCGTGCGACCTTCTGCTCAAGCGTTTTGTACACGCTCGCGAGATAGTCGACCGTACGGTCCTTCGCCTTGCGTATATACTCGGCGATGGTGCTCCCCTCATGGCCCGCAGCCTTCTCCATATCGCGCATTTTGTCGACGATCATCGCGCGCACGTCGGAAATGTCCGTCGAGAGCTCTTCAGAAACGGCTGCAAGCCCATCGGTGTGGGAGCGATAGTTCTCGCTCACCATCGCGGCAAGTGAACGCTCTTCCTCACCGATGGTACGCGAGAGCTCGACGATAGTGCGTACCTTTTCGTCGTATTCCCTTTTATATCCTTCATGCTTCTCGGTGAAACGCCCTTCGATATCGATCACTTTGCGGTCGACCGTTCCGTCGAAAGCGTCCAAACGCATATCGATCGCCGATGAGACCATTGCAAGGAGCGAATCACGCTTTTCCAGTATCTGCCGCTCACAGGCATCGGCACGCTCGCCCATGGCGCGCTCGCTTTCCGCGATACGCGACAGTCGTTCGTCCGCTGTGGAGGTGACCAATGCCAGGAGCGAATCGCCCTTTTCCTGTATCTGCGCATTGCACGCGTTCGCACGCTCGTCGAGTACGCGTTCGCTCTCGGCAAAATGAGTCATAACGCCGCCGATACGCTCCTCCGCCTGATGAAGGACATCGCGCATGGAATTCAATACCGATGCACGCTCATCTTCCATTTCCCTGCGTGCGGAATCCGAACGTGCCGTCTGGTCCTCAAGCACAAGCTTCAGCTGATCCTCGAACTCGTGATAGGTATCCTGTATCGCCGATACCGTCCTGTTCTGCTCGGCGGCGAGATCGTCCGCCATGCGTCCGACCTTGTCGTCGAGGTTCGCGATGAGCGAATCCGCGCGCGATTCGAATGCCGCGAGCAGATCTTCTTTCCGGGTCGCTGCCTCGCGTACCGTATCATCGATGGTCGCCATGATGCGGTCTTTCGTGCGCACGATATCTTCATTAAAACGTGCGGCCGTCTCCGCCGTGATATCGGCGAGCTGACGATTGAGATCGTTCTTGAGGAGCTCAAGGTCCTCTTCCATGCGTACGCGCGTCACATCGAGCGCCACATAACGCTCTTCCATCCCGGCCGTCTTCTGCTGAATGCCGGAAGTAAGTTCTTCGTACGCCCCGTTCAGTTCCGATTTCGCACGGTCGAATATCGAACGTATCCGCTCGAAGTTCTCTGCAGCGACACGCTCATTAAGCTCACCCAGGTGTTTATTGAACGCGATCTCACGCTCCTCGATGGCGTTCGTGAACGCGGCGACCGCTTCCTGCATCTTCGATTCCTGCTCGGCAACGACGGAATTATACCGCTCGTCCTTCTTCGTGAGGTTCTCCGCGAGCATTTCGAACCGGCGATAGAGCTCCTTTTCAAAGTCGGCGAATTTGCTGTTATAGGAACCGACGAGATGCTTCTGCAGCGAATCGATGCTCTTCTCAAGATCGAGCATCGAACGCTTGATATCGTTCGTACGGCGATAGGTCTTGTCGATCTTGTTCTTTTCCTCGAGCACGACATCGATCTTGTCGAGCACCGACAGGTACGCGCGCTCGATATCGGATATCTGTCCCGTGTATTTCTCTATGCTCGCCTCGAAATCCTTGTACGATTCGAGACGGTCCGACAGACGCGAAAGCTCGCCCTCGAGCACCTTGGAAAGATGCCCCGCCTTTTTCACGGCAATATCGAGCTCGATGCTGTTGTCCTGGAACTGTTCGGATTTCTGATCGAAGATGCGGTCGAATTCGGAAACACGCTGCTGGAACCATTTGTTGATCTTGTCGAGCGTTTTCCCGGTGCGGTCGAATTGGCGAAAAACAAAATAAACTACGACGGGGCCCACCACCGTCATCGATAGCATAAGTGGTTCCATGATCTCCCTCCCTAAAGAGAAAACGGACCGTTGTGACACAGGATGTGCCAAACAAGCACGAGCCACGCGTGCGCCTATGGCGCAGCCAAGCGGTATTACCGCCACGGAATGGCGACTTGTGCAGTTGTGGCACAGGTATGCCGGTCAGGTTATACTCATCATATATTATGTTACCTTGTTTGTCAAGGCTTGGTTAACAGAAATCGGCCTTTTTATGGAAGATTATCTTGACTACCCCTGCCGCCGTTATATACTCCGGGGTACATCACCGAAAGAGGTAATCAATGGCACATAACATCCCCGTCATAGCGGTCACCGGCAAAACGCTCGCCGAATCCTATGAAAAGGCGCTCATCGCGCTATCGACCGACGGCACACGGTTCAAAACGCAGTATGACAAGCCGGGCGACCCGGAGAGCATCGATTCCACCATGGACATAACGATACTCGAACCGTGGGAAGACCCCATGATACATAAAGCCTTCCCCGGCGGTATAGAGGACCTCAGGGAATATGTTATGGAACTCTCCGGCGCGAAGGATCATTGGGTGAAGAACATCAACGACCCAAAGGACACTCGATGGGAATACACCTACCACGGCCGTCTCGCCGCGTACGGGGCCTGGCATGAGCTCGCCGGCACCGCTTCGAAGGAAATGGGGTATTTCAAGATCGATCAGATAGAAAGCGTTGTCGCCAAGCTCGTCAAACAGCCCTTCACCCGGCAGGCGCAGATGATAACGTGGATGCCCAACCTCGACAATGAATGCTATGACCCGCCATGCCTGCAGTCGCTCTGGTACCGCATCGTGGAGGACGAAGGCGCGTGGTGGCTGAACTGCAACATACGCTTCCGCTCCAACGACGCCTGGGGCGCGAGCTTCATGAACATGTTCGGCTTCATACAGTTCAACCGCAACCTCATCGCCGATGAGATACAGAAGCGTTCGGGAAAGAACGTGCATCTCGGGCGGCTCAACTGGCACGCGGATTCATATCATATCTACGGCAAGGATATAGAAGCGGCGAAGAAAATGCTTTTCGACCGTATCGGGAAAAGCCCCTTCGAAGACCGCATCTACAACTTCCACGACCCTGACATCCGTGCGATGTACGACGAAGCCGAAGCACCGGTGATCACCAAGATCAAGGAACACGACAGCACCCGCGGAACGAAAGAAGGATAGGAGTTTTCTTTCGCCGCCATCGAGCAGCGTCATTCCGCCCGAATTCACCGATATTTTATTTCCCGCTCATTTATTTTGAATGAGTACATTCAAAATAAATGTAATGACAAAGAATGTTTACTTCTTCACAACGTACCCACAGAGAGCCCGCATGACCCCCCTTACATTTATTTGAGCGTTACTGCGCTCAAATAAATGTGCCGTATTGCTCGCCGCAGACGACATTATACTCTTCACGGAACGCGTCGTAACGGTCGGTGACTTGTACTGAGTTCCGTCGAAGTAGCCTGTCGAACCGTGCGTTTCCATTATCTTTAGAGCGCGGATCTCTTCGGGCGACGTTGTCGGTATACCCCTTGCTGCACATAATATTAAACACGGAATAGATCAATAATCAGCCTGAAAGTATTTTTGCATACCGACATGTTCTCCCCTCTCTCACTTCCCTGTGAGAGAGGGGAGAGGCAAATACATTTCCTTCTGCACAACGCTTTAATAGCCGAGGGGTGAGTGTTTGTTTTGCGGCGAAGAACAGCATATGAGAGGATAAAACGGGGGCTCGCAGAGTCGCTGAGAACGCAGAGAAGAAACCCCTTTTTCAGGTTTCACATCCTCCCGGAGCCTCCGGTGAGTCATCCGGAGTATTCGGGTAATCGTTCACACTGCCGGACGAACGGCCTATACACAGGACGGTCGGGCGCATCGCCGGGGCGGATGCCCATACATTCGGGGCGATGGTTCTGGCACCCGTCCGGTCGTCCGCCCTCTTAACACGACTGCCCGAAGCCCCCGGGCGATCGTTTGCATTTCCGAACGACCGCCTACACCACCGAGGCGGCCCGCATCACCCCGCCCGTCTCCGATAATCCCGTGGCGACACACCCATGACGCGGGAGAACACCCGTGAGAAGTAGTATGGATCTTCATAGCCGACCTCGCGCGCTATCTCGGCTATCTTCCCCCGCGATGCGGTCAAAAGTTCGCAGGCACGTTCGACGCGCAGGCGCTGGAAGAAATCGAGCGGTGCATAGCCGGTCTTTGACCTGAACCGACGGAGAAAATGGTATTTCGACAGTCCGGCAAGCGAGGACAGCTCGGCTAGTGTGACATCCGTATCCAGATGCGCTTTCATATGCGCAATGACATCGGTGATGTCGGCACGGGACGCCTTCGGCGCTATCGCAATGGTGGTGAATATCTTCCGAAGGCAGGTCGCTGCATAGATGGCTCGCGCAACGCTCGCCCCTTCGTCGAATGACGAGAGCAGTTCATTGAACGTACCGATCATCGATGCGCGCATGCCGGTGTGCCCAACGGGTGTATCGATGGTGAGCGATGAAAGCGCGCAAAGCTCGGATGCATCGCGCCCGGTGAAATGCGCCCAGTATATCGTCCACGGGTCCTTCTCGTCGGCGCCGTACCAGTGCGGGTATGCGGGAAAACATACCAGCGCGGTATCCGCCGAAATGAGATGCCGCGTACCGCCGAATTCAAAGAACCCCTTCCCGTCGATGCAGTAGATAAGTATGTACTCATCGATGCCGTCACGCGCCGTGTCGTGCCCGCGCCATTGCTTCGCATATCCCGCGTTCTTTATCAAAAGCCCGCGCCCGATGGGATGAGCGGCCGCCTTTACCGCAACATCGTAGGGGACATGCATGCCGCGCCTTTCAGCGGCGATAGCATTCTCATTGTTCCTCATAATGGATGACATGATATCCCCATGCGAGAAAGATAGCAATATCGTCCATGTATTTGGAACTATCATCCATTCCCATCTCACCGCGCCGTGAGTATTGTATCCCCACGAAACGGAGGAAACCATGGATGCCGACGAACTCAAAGCACTTCTTGAACAGAAATCGGATCTCGGGCCGGTACCGGTACCGAAGGGAGAGATGAGCCCGAAAGACCGTTTTTATGCGACAATGGACTTCAAAAAACCGGACCGTATCATCGATGCGGAATTCGGTTACTGGAACGATACGCTCAAGCGCTGGCACGCCGAGGGACTGCCCGCCTTCGTGAAAAACAACTCCGACGCCGATGTATATTTCGGTTTCGACGTCTGGCAGAAGCACATCCCCGTGCGCAATTTCATCTATCCTTCATTCCCGGAAGAGGTGATAGAAGAGAACGACCGCTACAAGATATATTACGACAGCTCGCGTGTGAAATCGCAGGTGTTCAAGGACGGTACCGACACCATACCCCATTATCTCGATTTTCCCGTCAAGGACCACGCATCCTATCTGCCGATAAAAGAGCGCCTCAAACCCGACCTGACCGCACGCTTCCCATGGAATGAGACGGACTGGAACGCAATGGCGGCAAAGGCAAAAGATCATAATTATGTCCTTGCCGCGAGCGGCGGGAGCACCTTCGGCTGGATACGCAATCTCATGGGCTTCGAGGGTGTCTGCTATGCCCTCTACGACAACAGGGATGTGGTCGTCGAATTCGTCAATGACCTCAAGACACTTGAGACATCGCTCGCAAAAAAGATCGCGGCCGATTTCCGCATCGATGTGAAGGTCTATTGGGAAGACATCGCGTTCAAGACAGGACCGATAATACCGCCGGACGTGTTCAACGAGCTCGCGGGACCGGTATACCATGCACTCGACGAGATCTATGCTGCGTGCGGCTGCCGCTTCGGTTATGTCGACTGCGACGGGGATATGAGAAAGCTCGTACCCACCTGGCTTGAGAACGGCGTGAACATCATGTTCCCGCTCGAAGTGGCCGCGGGCGTGCACCCGGTCGACCTGAGGAAGATGTACCCGAAGATACGCATGATGGGCGGCTTCGACAAGGTGAAGCTCCTCGAAGGGAAAGATTCCATCAAGCGCGAATTGTTGCGGCTCAAACCGCTCGTCGAGGAAGGCGGCTTTCTACCGCACGTCGATCACCGCGTGCAGGCGGATGTATCGTACCGCGATTATGTGTACTATCTTGAAGTGAAGCGCGACCTGTTCGGGCTGCCGGGGAAGATAGGGAAATAGATCTCGATACTATCCACCCGCAGGCGGGGTCGCGTGACCCCGCCTGCGGGGTTTCATATCTTCTTCTCGACCGTTATCCCGAATTTCTCCATTTTCCTGCTCAGCGCAAAAATGGTTATGCCGAGAAGTTCTGCCGCCCTGGTCTTGCTGTACGATGAGCGCTGTAATGCGCATTCTATCGCGGTGCGTTCAAGCGTCTCGAGGTTAAGTGTCTCGGCGACCGCCTGCGCTTTCTGTGCCGCATCGAGCGGAAAATGATGTTCGCTGAGCATGTCGCCGTCGCAGAGTATTATCGCGCGCTCGATGATGTTCTTGAGCTCACGGACATTCCCCGGGAAATGATATGCCGCCAGCGTCCGAAGCGCGCCGTCATCGAGCTCGATCTTTTCCCGATTGAGCTTCCTGGCGAAATATCCCGCGTAGTGCCGCGCGAGCATGGGGATATCCTCCTTCCTTTCGCGCAGCGAGGGCAGCAGTATCTCCACGGTGCTCAATCGATAGAAAAGATCCTCGCGGAATTTCCCCTTCGCGATGAGCGCCTTCACATCCTTGTTCGTCGCGCAGACCACGCGCACGTTCACCGGGATCTCCCGCGTCCCGCCGACACGGCGCACCTTTTTCTCCTCGATGACACGCAGCATCTTCGCCTGCGCCTCGAGCGGCATATCGCCTATCTCGTCGAGGAAGAGCGTTCCGCCGTGGGCCGTCTCAAAGCAGCCGGCACGGTCCTCCGCCCCGGTATACGCACCGCGCACCGCACCGAAGAGCTCGCTCTCGATGAGCGTATCGGGTATCGCCGGGCAGTTGACCGGATAGAAGGCGTTCTCCTTGCGTGTGCTCGCATAATGGATGACACGAGCGATGAGCTCTTTCCCGCTGCCGCTCTCGCCGGTGATGAGCACCGGCGTATCGTCGCTTGCCGCGGCCCTGAGCGTCCTGTCGATGACCGCGCGGATGGCGGTGCTTTCACCGATGATGCTCCCCGCGAATTTCACCACATCGTCGGAAAGCGATGCATACGTTCCCTCGAGCGTTCGTATGCGGCCGGAAAGCGCGAGATATCGCTTGGTACGTTCGATGGAACTTCGTATCTCAAGTCCGTCGAGCGGTTTCTTGAAAAAATCGAACGCCCCGCCGCGGAGCGCCGCTATCGTGGTGTCCATATCGCCGTGACCGCTCATCATGATGACCTCGACCGATGGCCACTCGGTCTTCATACGGGCAAGTACGGCGATGCCGTCGACCTCGGGAAGACGCACATCGAGGAGCATGACATCGACGCGCTCACGGGATAGGAACGCGAACGCCTCCGAGGGAAGCGCCGCTTCATGGACGTCATAACCGTATGCCGAAAGGAATTCCCGTATCTCGCGGCGTACTATCGCTTCATCATCGAGCACGAGTACCGACAGGCCTTTCATGCGTTCATCCCCGCTCGGCAGGGTACGGTTATCCGCATCACCGTGTATTCACCCTCGCTGCTGTCGCAAGTGATGGTGCCGCCCATATCCCTGATGATGCCGAAGCTGAAGGCAAGCCCGAGCCCGGAGCCTTTATCGACCGGTTTCGTCGTGAAGAACGGATCGAATATCTTATCCCGATGTTCCGCCTTGATGCCGATGCCATTATCATGCACCTCGAGCACCGCCTGCCCCGCTGCCGAACAGGAGAGAGCGATGCGCTTTTTATATCCCTGCTTCTCGTATTTCTCGCGCTCATCAACAGCGTATTTCGCGTTCGCAAGTACGTTGAGGACCACCTGTTCGAACTCGTAGATATTGCCGTGTATCAGCACGCTCTCGTCCATGACGCTGTTCGTCAGCTCAACGCCGTTACTTCGATACTGCGCGCCGACGAGCGATAGCGCGTTCGCTACCGCCCGTGCACAGCTGAAATCGCACGGAACATCGCCGGACCGATCGCGCGCGAACATACGCACATGCTCGATGATGGACTTTATCCGCTGCACATAATCGGCGATGTCGTTCAATTTCCCCTTGAGCATCTGCGGATCGGAGCCCCCCTCCGTCAGCTTCAGATGGATGAGCTGTGTAGCGAGCGATATGCCCGTCAACGGCTGCGTTATCTCATGCGCCATGCCGGTGGCAAGTTCCCCGAGCGCCTTCATCTTGTCGTTCTGCATGACCGACTGCGTGGTCCTCCGCCGCTCCTCTTCGAGCCGTACGCGGTCGCTCACATCGATGATGCTGATGCGTACGATACCGCTGTCCCGCGGCGGCAGGCTCACGACTCGAGCCTCAACGGGCACGGGCGTTCCCGCCGCGTTCTTGATCGTGAAATCGGAGGAGGCCTGTCCGCCCTCGCAGATGACGCGGTACTGCTCGTTGATGAACGCCCGGAGGAAATGGTCCGGCACGGACGGATCATCGGTGCTCATCGCCTGTTCCTTGCATGAATACCCGAACAGGCGAATGGCGTTCTCATTGCAGTCGATGACCGCGTTCGTCGTCACGTTGTAGATGATAACCGCTTCCGGCGAACGTTCGATGAGCGTTCGATACCACGCCTCGCTGCGTTTCACCGCATCGTACAGGTCCGCTTTTCTGAGCGCAAGCGCCGTGGTGGACGACAGGATGGGGAGTATGCTCTGCGCCTCATCAGTGATGCCGCCTGCCGTTCGTGAGAACACCGCGAGCACGCCGAGGCATTGCTGTTCATACACTATGGGCATATACATCGCCGCGCGCAGCGAATGATCGCGGTACAGTCCGGCCTCGATGCCGTTCGTGACCGATCCCGCGTCGATATCCCGGAGATACAGCGGAGCGCGGCTCCTCGCGACCGAGTCGATGGACGACCCATCGAGCTCCCCGAGGACATGATCGATGCGGTCGTATCGCTCACCCTGCATGCCCATGTGCGCGATGCCGCGTTCATCATCGATGAGGATGACGGCGGCGATACCGCCGGATCCGGCGAGGAATTTCGCCGCACTGCGGATTATCCCGACCGTATCGAGGAGCAGGAGATCGCGCTGAAAATATGCGAGGGTCTGAAGGAGCTCGCGCTGCGAGACAAGCTCACGCTCATGCCGTTTGCGTTGGGTGACGTTCGAGGCGAACACGAGCATGCCGTCGACGCTGCCGTACGCGAACGGCACTGCCGATATCTCCGCGATGATCCGTGCATCGCTCATCGTTACATAGTTCACTTCCGTATTGTGGACCGGACTGCGGCGCTCCTCTAGTCCGCGGATATGCTCCCGCATCATCGCACGGGAATCCGGATGGATACGTTCGAGATATGCGGAACCGATGAGATCGTTCTTCGACGCCGCGCCGAAAAGCCCGACCGCCGCTTCGTTCACGTAAGCGAACACCGCGCCGACGCAGATGAACACCGCGCTCGGTGCGTGCTCGACGAGACGGCGGAACGACTCCTCGTCGGAAAGGCGCTCCTCCTCGGCGATGCGCCTTCGCACCGCCATGGTAACGAGCTGTATCAGTGTTTCCACGAACGCGATATTCCTCGGCGCACTCCCCTCGCGGTAAAAAAAGGTCACCACCCCGTGCGCCTTCCCGTCCCAGGAAAAGCCCATGCCGTAAATATCCCGCACGCCGAGGATGCGGCCTGCAGCAGAGACTATGCCTTTCGGTATCGACTTCCCGGAAAGCTCATACAGCCCTCCCGGGATGCGCACGAAACGTCCGGTGTCATACGCGGAAGCGATCGGTTCACCGAGCTCATCCCGCTTGGGCGCGATATCGCGCGGATGCCTTCCGACCATGGCGATCAGTGATTGTATGATATCGCTGAAGCCCTCGGAGTGGCGCATCGTCGTGCGGCCGGTGACTGCATCATAACCGCTCACGAAAAGATATTCGGCACCGGACTCACGGCGAAGCGTCGGCCCTATCGCGGTGTACATCTCATCGAGGGTCGATGCACTCACGAGAACGCGCGAAACTTCGGCGATGATGCGCTGCTCATGAACACGCTCTTCCTCACCGAGCATCCTCCGCATCGCGACGGAGGCGATACGCGCCATCGCTTCGATCATCTCGGTACGCGGGGGCAGATCGTTCCCGAACAGAAGCGCGATGTTCCCGAATATGCGGCCATCCCAGCATATGCCGATGGAATAGACCGCTTTCATGCCCGTACTGCGTTCAAGTTCATTGCACGCTGCGCGCGGCAGTTTACCCACGAAGAGATCGTAAAGCCCGTCAAGGCGCGTCAATATGCCGCTTCCCGCGGAGGCGATGGCAACGGCGCCGAGTTCCGCAGGCGCTATCCGAAGCGTCCTGATATCGGCCCCTGCGGAGGGAATAAGGTCATCGAACGTACACATACCGGCCATTGCGGTGAACGCGAGCTTTCTCGTCTCACGGTCATACCCGCTCACGAGCACGTGCAGAGCACCGGAAATACGGTACACCGCGAGCGCGGTGCGGCGATACACCTCGTCAAGGGAGACCGCGTCCATGAGCTCGCGGGCGAGATCGGCGATGAAGGTGATGGTATCCTCCGAAGAATGAGCCCCGTGCGCACCCGTCACTTCCCCGAAAGGGGCGACATCACGTTTTATCTCCGGCGACATCGTTCCATTATACGGCATCGAATGTCGCAGTGCAAGGCTCGGAAGTCTATCCTGCAGCGGAAGACATCTACGACGCATCTACGACGCATCTACGACGCGTCAATTGACAGAAGCCCTGCTATTGTTATAATACCATCACGCCGTAAGAACGGTGTCACTATGACGGCATATCACCTCTATTATTCCGGTATCTTCACCGAGCGGGCACTGCGGTCCGCGATCGGGGACAGAAGCATCATCATCGAACCGCTCTCCTCGGCAAAAAAGATCGAGACGCCGGCGGTCGTCTTCACCGATTACAAGACCTTCCTCCGCAGAGGGGCGCGCATACGGAAAGCGGGCGTCCGTGTCATCATTTTTGATACGGGCCGGCCCGCCGTCGATGAAAAAAGGATATCCGCAGCACATGTCCATGCGGTATTGCCGCACCGAGCACGGCCGGTCATGCTCGCCAAGGCATATGAAAGCGCATGCACGGCCCTCACGCTCGCCCTATCGGCGGAACACAGCGAGAAAAAGCTCACGCAGATAAGCAGCGAACTCCGGGAGCTCAATCACATCGGCATAGCGCTCTCCGCGGAGAACGATGTAACACGTCTTCTGAACCTCATCCTTGTCAAAAGCAAGGAGATGACGAGCGCCGACGCAGGGAGCCTCTTCATCGTGGAAGAGAACGCGAGCGGCGGGTATCTGCGTTTCAAGCTGTCGGATAACGATTCATCCAAAGCGAACTATACCGAATTCGCCATGCCCATCAACAAGAAAAGCATTGCGGGTTATGTAGCGCTCACCGGGGAAACGCTCGTCATCGACGATGTGTACCAATTGCCTGCCACGGTCGAATACACGTTCAACCGCTCATTCGATGAATCAACCAAATATTATTCGAAATCGATGATGGTATCCCCCTTAACGAACAATAAAGGGAAAGTTGTCGGCGTCATTCAGCTCGTCAACCGCAAGCGCACGAAGCGCGCCGTCCTTTCGAAGGAAGAGGATTTCAAGCGGGAGGTCATTCCCTTCGACCGTTCATCGCGCGACCTTATCCAATCCCTCGCCTCACAGGCGACGGTAGCCTTCGAGAACGCGAAGCTCTACGAGAGCATACACACGATATTCGAACATTTCGTGAAAGCGAGCGTTACCGCCATCGAAGCCCGCGACCCGACCACATCGGGTCATTCCAATCGCGTCGCCGAATACAGCATAGCCCTCGCCCGTGCGGTGGGCGATCACGACCGCGGGCCGTATGCGAGCATACGGTTCTCCGAGACGCAGTACCGCGAGATACGCTACGCATCGCTCCTGCACGATTTCGGCAAGGTCGGCGTGCGCGAGCATGTGCTCACGAAAGCGAACAAGCTCTATCCCGCGGATTTCGAGATAATCAAAGGCAGATACGAATACGTGCGCGCGGCACTTGAACGCGAATTCCTCCGCAAAAAACTCGAAACGGCGATGGCGATACCCGATACCGCCGAACGCTCACGGACGTTCGAACAGCTCGAGAAGGCCTATGAGGAGGAACGCACGCGTGTGAAGCGGTACTTCGAAGCGGTCGAGCAGGCCAATGTACCGCATGTGACCGATAAACCCATCGGGGCGGAGATCGCGGAAGTAGCGGGGTATCATTACTGCACCAATGAGGGCGATCAGTGTCCGTTCCTCACACAGAACGAGGTTCTTGCGCTCAGCGTCGAGCGCGGCAGCCTCACACAGTCCGAACGCAGCGAGATAGAGACGCATGTGACGCACACCTATAAATTCCTCACGCAGATACCCTGGACGGACGATCTCAGGAACATCCCGGAGATAGCCTACAAGCACCACGAAAAGCTCAACGGCTCAGGGTATCCGAACAAGGTGGGCTCCGTTGAGATACCCGTACAGTCGCGCATCATGACCATCGCTGACATCTTCGATGCGCTCACCGCGCGGGACCGTCCATACAAGAAAGCGGTCGATCTCACCCGATCGCTCACCATCCTCGATGAGGAGGTTGAGCGCGGCAATCTCGACGCGGAGCTTTATATGATATTCAGGCAGCAAGAGATATACAATCTCGTCAACAAACTCATCTGAGGACAGCACATGCCGGAGCACACACCAGAGCACCTGCTCGCTGATGCCGTGAAAGTGACCGCACCGCTCATCCTTGCGGCGAAGGGGAGATCGCGCATCGGTGCGCTCACCGCCTATGATTATCAGATCGCGCGCATACTCGACAGGGCGGGCACGGATATCATACTCATCGGGGATTCGCTCGAAACCGTGCTCCGCGGTGCGCCCACGACGCTCACCGCAACCATGCCGCAGATGCTCTATCATTGCTCACTGGTGAAGCCGGCGGTACAACGCGCGCTCATCGCTATGGACATGCCCTTCGGGAGCTTTCATCTCTCGGAGAGCGCATCGGTAAAGAACGCGATACGCGCCGTGCGTGCCGGGGCCGAAGCGGTCAAGATCGAAGGCGGCGGCCGTTCCCGCCATATAAAGGCCATTGTTGAAAGCGAGATACCGGTCATCGCGCATATCGGTCTTACGCCGCAGTCGGTGCACCGCATGGGCGGGTACAAGAAACAGCGCGCCCGCGATATGCTGCTCGCCGATGCGGAAGCGGTCGCTGCCGCAGGGGCGTTCGCAGTAGTGCTCGAGGTCATCGAACCGTCGATAGCCGCCGAGATAACGAGCACGATCGGCATACCGACGATAGGCATCGGGAGCGGGAGCGACTGTGACGGCCAGATACTCGTCATCAACGATCTGATCGGGCTTCTCCACAAGCCGTCCCCGTCGTTCGCAAAACAGTACGCTGCGGTGGGCGAAACGATCTCACAGGCGGCATCCCGCTACATCAGCGACGTTCGCAGCAATACGTTCTAGCGTCGATCGCCCTCAAGCGCATATCCGAGGGAGCGAAGCATCGATACCACGAGCTCAAGCGGCAGCCCGACGATATTCGAATATGATCCGGCTATTTTTCTTATGAGCACTGCCCCGCGGCCCTGTATCGCATACGCACCGGCGCGCTCCATCGGTTCGCCGCTCATCAGATACCACTCTATATCAGCGCATGTCAATCTATTGAAATACACTTCGCTTTCAGCGACCGCCGTACGCTCAACACCGCTCTCCGTATCGATGACGCCGACACCGGTAGCAACGATATGCTTTCTTCCCGAGAGCGATCGCAGCGTCATGCGAGCATCGTCGGCATCGCTCGGCTTTCCATATATCCTGCCCTGAGAATAAACGACCGTGTCCGCGCCGATGACAAGTGCATCCTTGCAATGAGCGCTTGCCGCTTTCGCTTTTGCCAGAGCGAGTGCACGTATCGTTGTTCGGTATCTCTTCGGCTCGGCGAAATAACGTTCTTCATCGACGTCGACGGGGTACACGATGTGTTCTATGCCGATCTGATCGAGAAGCGCCGTACGCTGTCGTGACTGCGAGGCGAGCACAACCCTCATCGGCGATCCGTCCAAAGATAGAACTCAAGAATGGACCACGGAGAGCACAGAGGGTCACCGAGGGGTGTTTTCATACTGCAAATCTCCGTATTCCGTCAGCAAGTCGACACACATTGAAATTCATTATCAGTCCAATTCTCTTTTTTGTCAATTTGAGATAATGAATGATCTGTGCTTCGTGAATAGGAAGCAGCACCTCGACCGCCTTTATCTCAACAATGATTTTATCCTCAACAAGTAGGTCGACCCTGTAGTTTCCGACATTAATATGCTTATAGAATGCAGGGACAATGCATTGCTTCGCGTAACGTATTCCGGTATCGTCAAATTCAACGCAAAGTGAATTTTCATAAACGCTTTCGAGCACCCCTGGCCCAAACTCTCTATGCACCGCTATTGCACAACCGATTATCTTTTCAGTGATGAAATTCGTCTGCGGCATCGCTCATCCCCCTCTGTGTCCTCGGTGGTATTCCGCCTTCATTCAATTCCCCATGAGACTCATTGGATCTATCTGCCCGCATCATAGGTACGGTATTGTATCGCCTCGCTCACATGGGAGGCATCGATGGAAGCGGCGCCGGCGAGATCGGCGATGGTGCGCGCCACGCGCAGTATCTTATCGTGCGAGCGGGCGGTAAAACCGAGCTTATCGACAGCGCGGCGCATGAGCTCGCGTCCGGCGGCATCAAGTGCACAATGTTCGGACACCTGACGCACGCCCATCATGGCATTGCAGTACACACCGCGCGTCGCAGTAAAGCGTTCGCACTGGAGCGCCCGTGCCCGCTCCACTTCATCGCGCATCGAAGTCGATGTCTCGGACGCTGATGCGGATGAGAGCGTCTCATACGGCACGCGCCTGACCTCCATGATGATATCGATGCGGTCGATGACAGGCCCTGCAAGATACGAACGGAACCGCTGACGCGACCGCTCGGAGCACACGCATACTTTCATAGCATCGCCGTGATAACCGCAGCTGCACGGATTGGATGCTGCGACAAGGATGAAATTCGCCGGGAAACGCGCACTGCCGGTGGCGCGTGTTATGGTCACCGCACGCTCCTCCATCGGTTCGCGAAGCGTCTGCAGCACCGACGGCTCGAATTCACTGAACTCATCGAGGAACAGAACACCGTTATGCGCAAGGGATATCTCGCCGGGACGCGGCATCTGCCCTCCGCCGACAATGCTCGGGTATGACGCCGTATGATGCGGTGCGCGGAACGGGCGTTCGTTCATCATCGCCTTTCCCGGCTTGAGCAGCCCCGCGATGGAATATACCTTCGTGACCTCAAGCGCCTCGGGTAAGCTGAGCGCCGGGAGTATCGTCGTTATCCGTTTCGCGATAAGTGTTTTGCCGCAGCCGGGAGGGCCTATCATCATAAAATTATGCCCGCCCGCAGCGGCTATCTTCGCCGCACGCTTGACGCTTTCCTGTCCTTTGACGTCCGAAAAATCGATATGATGGTCCGTACGAACATCGCTCAGCGTACCGCCGGATGATACAATGCCGGGCGCTCTTCCGCCGATGGCGGCGGCGGCATCCGCGAGCGTACGCACCGGGAACACCGTAAGCCCGCGCACCGCCTCCGCTTCGGGCATATTCGCTTCGGGCACAACGGCATGCGTAAAACCGCGCTCAGCGAGCGAGAGCAGCATCGGAAATAGGCCGCGTACCGGGCGTACATTGCCGTTCAAGGCGAGCTCCCCGAACACAGCGGTCTTCGTCAGATCGAGCGATACATCCGCCTGATTTGTCGCAAGCATGACGCCGAGCGCGAACGCGGTATCGTAGAACGACCCGAATTTACGCACGCTCGCCGGCGCAAGGTTTATCACCACCCGCTGGGCCGGGAAATAGCCGCCGGTATTGACCACGGCCGCAATGACACGTTCACGAGCCTCGGTAACCGCCTGATCGGGGAGCCCCACCACCTCGAACCGCGGCATTCCCGTCGAAACATTCACTTCAATGGACACCCGATATCCTTCGATACCGAGAATGCCGCCTGAATAGAGCATGGTATACATGATGGACCGCCTTAATCACTATAGGCCACCTCTAAAAGCTGGTTTTTCGAGGGTTCTGTATCTATTGAACACGAAAAATATCAAAAATCGGCCTGGTGTTGACACGTTGCTGATCGTTCAGGTAATTAGTTTACCGGTACAGCAACAATGAGATGGTGCGTCAGCCG